>JAPPGV010000011.1 GCA_028821235.1 bacterium | reverse complement strand
CCGCCAGAAAGGCCAGGTCGGCCTCCTCCTCTTCCAGTCGCCGGACCGCCAAGGGGCCCGCTCCGGCAGCCCGGACGGCGGCTTCCCACGAGGCCGGAACCGCCGCCGTGTCCGGATCCAGCTGAGCGCCTCCCGAGGCACAGACCTGTTCGATGTAGTCGACATAGCCGGGGGCATGCACCAGCTCCAGCAACCTCCGGTCGATCTCCGGGGCCAACTCCTCGACCAACTCCACCGGAGCGGCCCGCACCCCCCGCACGGCCGCGCCCAGGCGGGCCGGCCGCTCGGGATGGCCCCGCCCGGCATCGTGCTCCTCGAAAACCGGGTGGGAAACAGCCAGCACTCTCATAGGCAGCCAGGCTACCCCGGTACCGGGCGCCGTCGGCCCCAAGACCCCGCGAGGTCGCCGCCCGCCACAAACCTCAGGAACAGGGCACCATATATGACGCCCTCCGCCTCAAGAACCCCCAACACCACAAACCTGAGGAACAGAACACCACAGGTGACGCCCTGAACCTGAGGAACAGGGCACCATATATGACGCCCTCTGCCTCAAGAACGTCCAGGCGCCGCAGGTCGCGAAAATCCGGTGCCCCGCGCCGGGCCCCTCCCCCGCCACCACCCATCCTGTTGGAGCGTGGTCGACCATGCCCGGCTGGATGCCGGGTGTCGGCTGTTCGCTCCATAAGCCTTGATATTCCCTCGGGCCGGCCGTTCCGATCGGACCAGTGCCATCGGCCGGTATAGGTGCTTGGCGATAGGCAACATATGGCGTGGCTGTGACGTTTTCAACCCTTCTTTGCGAGAACGCGAAAAGTTCTTCCGGGTCCTGGCGCGGCGCCGTCCGCGTCCTTTCGCGAGCGGCCCGGTTGGTAGATTCGGGGTGATGGCCCGCAGCGCGAGGGGCGGCAGGGGATGAACGGCTCACCTTTCCCGGAGAACAGCAACGGGCGCTTCGCCCCGCCGCACCGACATGCTGCCGTCCTCCGTCCGGATTCCGGCCCTGATCGCTAGCCGTGTCTCCGCCGATACCGAACCGCTACCGGCTGGAGGTGCGCCTCGGGCGCGACGAGGACGTAGAGGAGTGGTTCGCCACCGATCTCGAGCTGGATCGTCCGGTGCTGATCCGGGTGATCGGTCCCGAGGCGACCAGGGCGAGAGGCCGGTCGTTCCTGGCCGCCGTCCAGCGTGCCTCCCGCGCCAGCCATACGCATGTGGCCGCGGTCTTCGCAGCCGACAAGGTGCCCGGGTCCACCTATGCGGTCACCGAGTGGGTGGGCGGCACCACGCTGGCCGACCGGGCGGGCGCCGGCGACGGGCCGCCCCTCGCCGAGCTGCTCACCAACGCCTGCGGTCTCGCCGAAGGCCTCTCCTTGCTCCACGGCGCAGGCGTGACCCACGGAGCCATCGACGCCGGTGCGGTCCTGTATTCACGGGGGCAGCCGGCCAAGCTGGGCGGCTTCGGCCGGGTACCACGAGGCACCTCCCCCGAGGACGACGTCCGGGCGCTGGCCGGCACACTGGAGACGGCCCTCACCGGCCAGCCTCCGGGTGCCATGGCTCCCTCGGAGATCATCCACTCGCTGTCACCGAGCGTTGACGACATCCTCCGCTCCGCCCGCGCCGACGAGATCGATGCCCGGCAACTGGCCGACCGGCTGCGGGCGGTCCCCTACTCCCCTCCCGTGTCGGCCTCCTTCCGGTGGTCCTGGCGCCGCCTGCTTCCGGCTGCCCTGCTCGCGCTCGCCGCCGCGGTGCTGGTATGGGCCGGTAGCGCGGTGGACACCAGCCCGACGCCCCCCTTGCAGGTGGCCGCGCTCCCAATGCCCACCCTGGCTGCCCCGCCGGATGAGGAGAGCCCGCCCGCGCCGGCCTCGTCCCCCGGGGAGGAGGCGCCCGAGCAGGTGGTGCCCGCGAACGAGCCGGTGGTCCTGCTGCAGGTGCTCGACTTCGATCCGCTGGGGGACGGCGAGGAGCATCCCGGCCGGCTGACCTTGCTCACCGACGGGGATCCCAACACCGAGTGGCGCACCGAACGCTATTTCGACCCCTTACCTCTGCTGAAGGAGGGGGTGGGCGTGGCCTTCGAGGTGAGCGGTTCGCCGGCACTCCTCGAACTGACGGGACTGTCCGAGGGCACCGCCTTCCGTCTCATGTGGGCCGAGTCCCTCCTCGGCGTAGACGACCCGGGCTGGGAGGTCATCGCCGAGCAACAGGCCGGCGCCGCCACCGTCCGGCTACCGCTGCCCGAACTTCGCAGCGGGGTCTGGCTGCTCTGGCTGACCGACCTGCCTCCCGAGGGAGACGGCTACCGCACCCGGCTGGCCGAAGTGAGTTTTCACAGTTGAGCACGCGCCACGACTCCGCCACCGCCGACGACTCCGTCCTGATCCGGCGGTATCTGGCCGGAGACGGCCGGGCGTTCGATCAGCTCATGGCCGCTCACGAGGCCCGGGTGTTCGCCATCAGCCTCCGTATCCTGCGGGATCGGGAGGAGGCTCTGGATGCAACTCAGGAGACCTTCATCACGGTGCTCCGCAAGGCCGGCTCCTTCGAGGGACGATCGGCCTTCTCGACCTGGCTGTACCGGGTGGCGGTGAACACCTGCTACACCATGCTCCGCAAGAAGGGCCGGCGACCCACCGCGCCGTTGCCCGACGCCCATGACCCTCCCGACCTGTCGGCAACCGACCGCTTCCGCTCCGCCGAGCTCCGGCCGATGCTCGAGGACGCCCTGGCTACCCTGCCCGAAGAGTTCGGACCGGCGGTGCTGCTCAGCGATCTGGAGGGCCTACCCCTGCAGAGCGTGGCCGAGATCCTCGAGATCCCGCTAGGTACCGTGAAGTCCCGCGTTTTCCGGGGCCGGAAGCTGCTGGCCGAACATCTCGGGAACCTTATGGCCGCCTCCGGGTATCCCAAAGAGGACGAGCAATGAGTGACGAGCGCATCCCCATCGACCAGCTGCTCGATCTGGTGGAAGGCAGGCTTCCCGAGGACGAGGCTGCCCGGCTCGACGCCACCCTCGACGAGGCTGACCGCCGGGAACTGGCCGTCCAGGCCGCCGTCAAGACCGTGCTGGGAGAACTCCCGGGCCCGGAGCTCTCCGACGATGAGCGCCGGCGGCTACGGGCAGCCGTGCGGGCTGAACTCCGTGTCGAGGAGGCCAGCCCGGAGCCGTCCAGGGGCCGGCAGGGGCGGCGGTCCTGGCTGGCTCGCGTCATCCCGTCCGCTGCGGCGGCCGCCACGGTGGTGGCCGTAGTCGCGGTCGCCATCAACCTGGTCAGTAGCACCGATTCCTTCCAGGAGGCTTCCCTGACGGAGGCCGCCCCGTCCGCTACCGGCGAGGATGCCCCAGCCACCACGGCCGCCGCGGCCCCTCTGCCGGCTGCGGAGGCGCCGGCGGACGCGCCCGACCCGGTCGCCATGGTCGAGGAGGCCGCCGTGGAGCGGGTCATCGAGGCGGAGACGGACGCGGCCGAAGCCGACGAGGCCGCCGAACCGGAAGTGGCCGCCGAAGCCGAGCCGATGATGGAGGAGGCCATGGCCGAGGCTCCGGCAGCGGAGATGGATGCCGAGGCCGCCGCCGAAGCGGACGAAGCCGCTCTGGTGGCCGTCGAAGCCGCCGCCGAAGCCGCCGCCGAGGCGTCGGAGGCCGCACCCCTCGGGCCCGGCTACGTGGCGTTCGAGGTTGCGACCGACCGGCCCGAGGAGGCCCGCGCCATGCTGGACATGGTGGAGGAGCTGATCGCGGTCAGCGAAGCGGCGCCCGTGCCCGTCGCGGAACTTGCCGACCGGGCCGGAGAGGAGGATCTGGTCTGCTGGCAGGGAGCGGCGGATCTGGCGGGGGCCGGCGGGGTGATCCTCTGGATGGCCCCCGGGCTCGTGGACGGCGTGACGGGCGAGGCCTACCTGGTCGTACCTGGCCCGGAGGACCGGCCGGGGGCCGGAGTGCTCGCTCTCTTCGTCTACCCGGACTGCCGCGCCGTGGCCCTCCGGGCGGTTTCTGGTCGATAGTTGTTCGTTTCTAGTCTCTAACTGATATTTGTCGGTGTCAGTGTCGGTATCTGGCCCACCGGCCTTGGCTTGGAATTGCCCGTCTAGCCCTGGCTACTCGTGGGGCTAACCTGCCCCGTGTGAAGGAGAGCTACGCCGCTCGCTTTGCCGACCTGCTGGAAGGGATCGCCGCCAGAGTCCGTTCGCTGACCGTGGACCGGCTCGACCGCGGGATCACCCTGACCGCCTTCGGCATGGCCGCCGCGGTGCTCGTCGTGGCAGCGCTCGCTCTGCTCGGCGTTGCCCTCTTCCGCCTACTGGCGATCGCCACCGGCGCCACCGGCGCCTATGCCGCCTTCGGGGGATTATTTCTGGTCGCCGGATGGTTGTCATGGCGGAAGGGAAGGCAAGTACCCGAGGAACCGCCACCTGGAGAGAGTGAATGACCCAGAACCTGGTCATCATCGGATCGGGCCCCGCCGGCCTCACCGCTGCCCTGTACGCGGCGCGGGCGGACCTATCCCCGCTGGTCTTCGAAGGGAGCGCGGCGGGTGGGCAGCTGATGATCACCACCGACGTGGAGAACTACCCGGGATTCCCCGACGGGATCATGGGTCCCGAGCTCATGGAACGCTTCCGCAAGCAGGCCGCTCGCTTCGGCGCCACCCTGATCACGTCCGACGTCACATCGGTCGACTTCACCCGGCAGCCGTTCGAGGTCCGGGTGGGATCGGACCGTCACTCGGCCCGGGCGGTGGTCATCGCCACGGGCGCCACCGCCCGGTTTCTCGGGGTGCCCGGCGAGGAGGCGCTGATCGGCCGCGGCGTGTCCGCCTGTGCCACCTGTGACGGGTTCTTCTTCCGGGACAAGGACCTGGTGGTGGTGGGCGGCGGTGACTCGGCAATGGAGGAGGCCCTGTTCCTGACCAAGTTCGCCTCGAGCGTGACCATCGTGCATCGGCGGGACCGGTTCCGGGCGTCCCGGATCATGGCCGGCCGGGCACTGGCCAACGAGAAGATCGACGTCCTGTGGAACACCACCGTGGAGGAGGTCCTGGGCGAGTCGACGGTGACCGGCGTGACGCTGCGGGAAGTCATCAGCGGGGAGACCCGTGAGCACCGCATCGAGGGGGTGTTCATCGCGATCGGCCACGTTCCCAACACCGAGCTGTTCCGGGGACAGATCGACCTGGACGACCAGGGCTACATCCGGCTGCCGGGTCGCAGCACCATGACGAACGTGGAGGGTGTGTTCGCCTCCGGTGACGTGGTGGACAAGGTCTACCGCCAAGCGGTGACGGCCGCCGGAACCGGCTGTGCGGCGGCGATCGACGCCGAGCGGTGGCTCGAGGCCCGGGAATGAAGCCCACAGCATCGGGACAGTATCTGTGCTAATGCTAGTAATGTCTGTAGTGCGGTAACCTACAGTAAATTAAGACACCATATATCCGAAGGAGGATCCAGGACATGGCTGATGTCGTAACACTCACCGACGCAGAGTTCGCGCAGGCCGTCGCCGGCGACAAGCCGGTGCTGGTCGACTTCTGGGCGGAGTGGTGCGGTCCGTGCCGCCTGGTGGCACCCTTGCTGGCGGAGATCGCCGCCGACCACGGCGACCAGATCACCATCGCCAAGCTCAACATCGATGAGAACCAGCAGACCCCGTTCCAGTATCAGGTGATGAGCATCCCCACCATGGTGGTGTTCCAGAACGGCGCGGAGAAGAAGCGGATCGTGGGCGCCCGACCCAAGGCCGCCATCCTCTCCGAGCTTCGGGAGTGGGTGAACTAGTCGGTTGCCGGTCGGAAGCGCCTAGTCGATATCTCTAGCAACTAGGCGACTAGGAAGGCGGGAAGAACCGCCGGTAGATCTGCTCCAGTTGATCCAGGCCGCTGAATCTGAGAACCACCTGGCCGTCGACCGCCCCGCCCTTCCGCTTCTTGTAACGGATGTCCACCGATGTGCCGAGCTGTTCGGCCAAGCGGTTCTCCAACTCGATGATCACCGCCGGACGCGGCTCGGCCGGACGGCGGCGCCTAGCGTCCCGGACCATTCCCTTGCCGAGCCGCACCGCTTCCTCGAGTTGGCGGACCGACCATCCCTCGGATACCGCTCGGTCGGCCAGGTGTCGGGCCAGGGCCTGATCATCGAGTCCCAGCAAGGCCCGAGCGTGTCCCGCCGACAGGTCACGGGAAGCGACCAGGACCTGGATCGCCGGGGCGAGATTGAGCAGGCGGAGGGCGTTGGTGACAGCGGCCCGGCTCCGGCCCACCCTCTCCCCGATCTCCGCATGGGTCATGCCGAATTCGTCCTCGAGCTGGTGGAAGGCGGCCGCCTCCTCCAACGGGTTGAGGTCCTCACGTAGCAGGTTCTCGACCAGGGCCTCCGTGACCGTACCCACCGCGTCCGTCTCCCGGATCAGGGCGGGTAACTCGGTGAGTCCTGCCTCCTGAGCGGCGCGCCAGCGTCGCTCGCCGGCGATCAGCACGAAACCGGGACCCTCGGGCCGGACCACCACAGGCTGGAGAACGCCCAGCTGACGGATCGAGTCGGCCAGCGTGTCCAGCGCGTCCGCGTCGAACCCCTGCCGCGGCTGGTTCGGGTTGGCACGGATGCGGCTGATCGCGATCCTGCGCAGATCGGTGCGCCTGGGCGGCGGAATGAGAGCTTCCAGGCCTTTACCGAGGCCTGATCGGCGGGTGGTCATCGTGCTTGCTCCTGTTGTCGGTGTCTCTGAAGGAACTCCATGGCGACATAGCGATAGGCAACCGCCCCGGGGCTCATCCGGTCGTACAGCTCGATCGGCTCGCCATAGGACGGTGCTTCCGACAATCGGATCGATCGGGGGATCACGGTACGGAAGACCCGCTCGCCGAAGTAGTCACGGATCTGGGCAGCAACATCGGTGGAGAGTTTGGTACGAGCATCAAACATAGTCAACAGGACGTTACCTATGTATAAGTCTGTATTGAGGCTGTCACGTACCAGATCGATGCTGTCCATGAGCTGGCCGAGGCCCTCCAGCGCGTAGAACTCGCACTGGACGGGAATGAGCAGTTCGTGGGCCGCTGCCAACGCGTTGATGGTCAACAGGCCCAGGCTCGGCGCGCAGTCGACCAGGATCGTGTCGTAGTGCCCCGCCACGGGGGCGATCGCCGCTGCCAGACGCTGCTCCCGGCTCAGCATGGAAACCAATTCCAGCTCGGCGCCCGCCAAGTCGATGCTCGCCGGTGCCAGGGCCAAGTTGTCTACTGAGGTCGGGACTACCACATCGTCCAGCGCGCTATGACCTATGAGGACGCTGTAAATCGACCTGCCGCCATCGGATATCCGGGCACCGAGACCCGTGCTGGCGTTGCCCTGAGGATCCAGGTCCACAAGAAGGACGCGGTGTCCTTCCAAAGCCAACGAAGCGCCGAGGTTGATGGCCGTAGTCGTCTTCCCGACACCGCCCTTCTGGTTGGCGATCGCCACGACGAGGCCCCGCCGGGCAGGTTCGAGTGGAGTCTCTGACCCATTGAGCACCCCCTCATCCTAGGAGGCCGCTCGCTCTAGCCGGATGGTTTCACGTGAAACATGAAGGTAGCGAGGTTGAGAGTTGTCCGGTCCTCCGGGTCTCAGTCGAGCGAAATAACCACGGAACGCCGGGGTTCCGTGCCCTCCGAGTAGGAGCGGACGCCATCAATACCTGCCACCGCATCGTGCACAACCTTACGGTCGACAGCGTTCATGGGCTCGAGCATGACCTCTCCCCCCTCGTCAATTACCTGCTCGGCCAGCTGGCCCGCATAGATCCCGAGAGCCTGTCGACGTTTCTTCCCGTAGCCGGCTATGTCGAGCCGGAGCCGGCAACCACGGGCCGTCTTGCGCTGCACGATCGTCCTGGTCAGTTCGTGGACGGCGTGCATGATCGAAGCCTTCGGGCCTATGAGCGCCTGGGTCTGCTCGCCCGTTATGTCGGCGCGTACGACCTTTCCGTCGAACCCGGACTCGACCGTCCCTTCCAGCCCGAACTCTTTCAGTAGGCCGTCCAGGAACTCCCGGACCACCTCGGCCTGCTCGGTGCCCAAGGTGTCGCCGTCCTTACTATCACCCGTCACCGCTCCGACCTCTCCTTCTGCCCTTCGGCCTTGACGCGCGTGCTTTTTCCTACCGCGACCCGACCGTGAGTCGCCGCCTGCCTTGCCGCCGGCCTGCCGGCTCTTCGCCTTGGCGGCTCCTCCTCTGGCCTTGCTGCGATCCTTCTGCGGGGCGCCCCTGCCAGAACTCGGCTTACGCGGCGCCTTCTTCTTCGGTCGGCCACGACCGGCCCGTCCCCTTCGCCCTCTGCTCTTCGGCTTGACCCGTACGATGGCATCCTGCCGCCCGATACCGAGGAATCCCGGCTTCGGTTCCTGCAGCACCTTGACCTCCGCCCGGTCGGCGTCTTCGATGCCCAGCTCCTCGAGAGCAGCCTGGACGGCCAGTTCAACGGATGCGCCTTTGACCTCGACCCACTCCACCATCGGTTTACCTTCTCCTCCGTCTACGTTGTTTCTTAGCCGAGCCCTGCGGGCGGGGCGGCTTCTTACCGTCATCCGGCTCACCGTTATCGGGCTCATTGGTAGCCGGCTTCCCCCCGTCCGGAGGAGGGCCGGGACGTCCGTCGATCTTGAAGATCAGCAGCTGCTGACCGGTCCGGAAGACGTTGCTGGTGGTGAAATAGAGGTTAAGCCCTGACGGCCAGATATACGAAATGACTCCGAACATCAACGGTAGTATCTTCGTCATACGCTGAACAGCTTCGGCCTGCGGATTGCTGGCACCAGACTGTTTCGGCGGGCTTAACAGCTTCTGTTGCATGTAGCCTGTAAGTATCACGAACCCGACCAGCAGCAGGTAGGGGATCGTCGCCACGGCGAACAGCCCTTCCGTGCCCACCACCTCGGACGGGGCCAGGTCGAGATCCATGGTCAGGAAACGCAGCGTGCCCTCAGATGCCGCCACCAGCAGGCTCGAGTCCGCCGGCAGGCTGTTGGCCGGGTTCCGCAGCACCTGGAACAGCGCGAACCAGACCGGCATCTGCACCAGCAGGGGAAGAACGCATCCGAACGGGCTTACACCTCGCTCCCTGTAGAGCTCCATGACCTTCTGGTTCATGGTCTCCTGGTCGCCCTTGAACTCGCGGCGGATCCGCTCCATCTCCGGTTGGATCTCCTGCATCGCCCGGGTCGACCGGACCTGCTTGAGGGTGAGCGGAAACACCAACAGGTTGACAACGATGGTAAGGCATATGATGGCGAATCCATAGTTGGGAACAAGGTCGAAGAAGAAGGAAAGGATATTGCCGAGAATGGCCTGCAGGCCGTTCCAGATCTCGCTCACGGGCTGACCGCCCTTCTGTCAGGAACCGGGTCGTACCCTGCCTCCGACCAGGGGTGGCAGCGGCCCAGGCGCTTCAGCCCCAGCCACGCGCCCCGCCAGAGCCCGTGCTCGCCCAGCGCCTCGTAGGTGTAACGGGAGCAGGAGGGGAGGAACCGGCACGAACTCGGGATCATCGGCCCGATCGTGTGTTGCCACACGCGGATGAGGCCCTGACCCGCCATAGCCGGCAGCCTCAGCGCCGAACCCGTCGGCCTCGAAAGCCTCACCTTGCGCTCGCTCGGGGGAGGGTGGACGAGATCGCGTCGCGAACCCATCCGCACAGCTCCTGGAAGGGCGCCGTGGCCACGACCGGCGTGGCTATCACCACGTAGTCGGTCGCCTCAGCGAGCGTCACCTCGCGCAACGCCGCCCGAAGGCGCCGCCTTGCCCGGTTACGCACCACCGCGCCACCCACCCGGCGGCCCACCACCAAACCGATTCTCGGCAGACCACCGTGACGGCGGTGGGCAACCACGGTGACGCCACCCCGCCTGCGCCGCCGGCCATTCCTCAGCACCTCGTTGAACTCGGAGGCGCCGCTCAGGCGTCGGAGGCGATGCGGGCGCCCTGTGGAGTCCGGAAAGGACGATCCGACGGATGCGGGGACAGCCGTATTCGGCGCGGTCGTCATCGTGCTTCTTCTCCTCTGCCTACAGACCTTCGCGGTCGGAGTGCCACCCTTACGGGCCATACCCAAGGAATGCGTGGGCCGAGCGGCTCCCCGGCTGCCCACTCGTGCTCGGCGGGTCGCCTGCCTGCTCAGGCGGAAAGCCGTTGGCGGCCCTTCTGGCGCCGTCTATTCAGAATGGCGCGACCCTGGCGCGTTCGGATGCGATGCCGGAACCCGTGCTTGCGCTTTCTGCGGCGATTGTTCGGTTGGTACGTGCGCTTCATTAGGGGTCCCTTATCGGACAACCCGGGTACGGTGCCCGGTGCGGGGGAAACGGCGTGGCCCGGCCCTGGCCGGGGCCTGCCGACACTTCCTTGAGGTCTGACAAGATTACGGACATCCCGCCCGTATTGCAAAGATGGCCTGGTTACGTGCCTGAACAGATGCGACAGCCGTCGCGCTCGCCGCATCCTGCTCGCCAAGAAGACCGCGAAATAAATTGCACAGAACGCCAAAATCTCCCTGCGGCGGTCTCCTCGCGCCCGTCCACGCTCCTACTTCCATCCTGACGTGGTGTTATGGCACCCGTCCTGCTGTCGCCATGCCTGCCGTGGATGGATTTCCACTCGTGGCAGCGCCGCCGACGCCGACGTAGGATTACCCCCTGCCGGGCTTATTCGATCCGTATCCCCAGGATCATACGTGTGCAGCGACTGGAGCCTGGCCACCAGACCAAGTGGAGTATTGCCGGGCGCGGGGTGGAGTGGCGTGGCCAGCCTGCGCTTTGTTATCCACAACTGTGGACAGTGCTGTGGGTAACCCCACCCGCAGAGCCCGCCGGGAGGAGGAATACTTGTCTAAGCCCGAACTCGCGCAGCATGATCCCGACTTCTCTTCCGCCTTGCGAACGAGGGTCGGACCGGAGGGTTGGAAGAAGTGGTTCTCCTCCGTTCGCCACGAAGTCGTCGATGAGACCCTCTACCTGGTGGCGCCATCCGATTTCCACATCCGCTGGCTCCGGACGAATTACCAGACCACTATCGATGAGGTGGCGGCATCCACCTTCGGACCGCAGACCGTGATCGAGTACCTCGTCACCGATCGGCCGGACCTCACGGAGGAACCGTCCCCGGCGTCCGCTCTGGCAGGCGAGCCGGCACCCGAGGAAACACCCGTAACCCCCACCGACCGAGCGCCGGTTCCGGCCCCCAAGTTCCTCAGCAAGTACGTCTTCGACACATTCGTAGCCGGCCAGTCCAACCAACTGGCCCTGGCCGCGGCCAAACGCGTCTCCGAAGGCCCTGGTCAGAACTACAACCCGCTGTTCATCTACGGCGGGGCGGGCCTCGGCAAGACCCACCTCCTCCACGCCATCGGCCACTACATCCGGACCGATCGGCCTTCCGCCAACGTCCGTTACATGACCTCCGAGAACTTCTTCAACGAGTTCGTGGACGGCATCCGCAACAAGCGGATGGACTCCTTCAAGCATCGCTACCGGACCATCGACGTGCTCCTGCTCGACGACATCCAGTTCTTCGAGGGCAAGGAGCAGGTACTCGAGGAGGTGTTCCATACCTTCAACACGCTCCACGAGCTCGATCACCAGATGGTCCTCTCCTGCGACCGCCCTCCCAAGGATCTCGGCATCGAGGACCGGCTCCGGTCCCGCTTCCAGTGGGGCCTGCTCGCCGACATCGGTCCACCCGACCTCGAGACCCGCCTGGCGATCCTGCGCCGCAACGCAACGGAGTACGCCTCGGGCACAGTGCCCGACGAGGTGCTCGAGTTCATCGCCCGCCACGTCACGGACAACATCCGGGAACTAGAAGGAGCGCTCACCCGGGTTACCGCCTGCGCCGCCCTCACCGAGCAGCAGATCTCCGTCGACCTCGCCCGCTCCGAGCTGCGCGGTCTGATACCCGACCCGGCCACCACGCCACCGACCGGCACGGAGATCCTTGAAGTCACGGCCACGACCTATGGCCACTCCCTCGCCGACCTCCAGGGCCTCAGCCGCGTGCAGCCCCTCGCCACCCATCGCCAGGTGGCCATGTACCTCTGCCGCGATCTCACCGACCTATCGCTTCCCAAGATCGGCAAGGTCCTCGGCGGGCGCGACCACACCACGGTCATGCATGGCATCAACAAGATCAAGAAGCTGCTCCCCAAGGATCCGGAACTGGCACGGCAGGTCTCCCACCTGTCCGGAACCCTGTGGAAAAGATGAGGGTCTTCCCCAGCCGCTCGCCCGCGCCGGCCGGGCCTGGGTATAACGTCGGCAATAATCCACCGACCGCCTGACCGGCCCGGCCCGACCATGAGCAGCCACCCATCAACGACGCCAGACTCACGGGGCCGACCCTCTGACCTGGGAAATGAGCCACCGCGGTCGGCCCGACGAGTAACTTCCCCAACCGTGGCAAGCAGGCCTGTACGGATACCTATCCACATTCCACAGGGCCTACTACCACGACTGGTAGAGAATTCTAAGAAACTAGTAGTCGAGAGCGGGAAGGATTAGCAGTGCATATCCGAGCTGATCGGGATGATCTAGCCGAGGCATTCGGTCGCGCGAACCGGGGCGCGGGAGTCAAGACGGCTCTTCCCACCCTTCAAGGAGTTCGTTGCCAAGCCGAAGGCGGACAACTGGAAATCACCGGGAGCGACACGGAGGTCACGATCCGGACCTCCGCGAAGGTGGAGGTCATGGAGGAGGGCGCCTTTCTCGTCCCGGGTCGCCTGATGACCGACGCCATACGGAGAATGCCCGAGGGAGCGGTGACCATCCGGTCGCAGGAGGGGGCCATCGAGCTGTCCGGCAACGGGCCTACGTTCACGATCAGGCTGCTGTCGCTCGAGGACTACCCGAAGCTTCCCGAGCCTGATCTGGCCGGAGCGATCGAACTCGACGGGAACCTGCTGGTGGAGGCGCTCTCGCAGGTCCTCGTAGCCGCCTCTAACGATGCCTCGCGGCCGATCCTGACCGGTGTTCTGATAGAGAACTACGAGGAGGGCTTGCGCCTGGTGGCAACCGACAGTTATCGCCTGGCGATCCGGAACCTCCCCGGACTCCAGGTGGGGGATGCCGCGCTGATACCGGCGCGGGGCCTCAAGGAGCTGGCGCGCACCGTGGCCGCGGACCAGGTCCGAGTCGCGATTCGCGAGCGGGAGGTCGTGGTCGGCTCGGACCGGGGCTCGCTGAGCGTCCGCCGGATCGAAGGCACTTTCCCGAACTACCGGCAACTGCTTCCCGACGACTACCCGGCTGCGGTGGAGTTCGACAAGGATCGGCTGCTGGAGGCAGTGGGACGAGCGGCAGTGGTCGCTGACGAGCATGTCCCGGTGCGGTTGCAGATCAGCGGCGACGGGGTGGAGATGTCGGTGAGCCGTAGCGACCTTGGCGAGGAGGTGGAGCCGCTGGATGGCGCCGTGAGTGGTGAGCTGGACGAGCTGAAGATCGCCTTCAACGTGCGGTATCTCCAGGACGGGATCAACGCAGTGCCGGGCCCGCGGATCCGGATGGAAGTGAAGGACAGCAACCGTCCCAGCATCATCAGGGCGGACGGGAGCGACAGCTTCCGCTACCTGTTGATGCCCGTGCGCGTCTGAGCGCGCGCCGGCTCGACTAGGGACCGCGGGTGAGACTTGCCTGGCTGGAGGTCTCCGACTTCCGCAGTTACCGGCAGATGCGATGGGCTCCGGATCCGAGCATCAACGTGGTGGTGGGCCGGAACGCGTCGGGCAAGACCAACCTGCTCGAGGCAGTGGGCTACCTGGCGTCCCTCAGATCCTTCCGGGGGATTCCGGACGCCGCCCTGATCAGGAGGGACGCGGAACGGTCGGTCCTCCGCGGGGAGGTGGTGACGCCGGACCGGACCACCCGGATCGAGGTGGAACTGGCGAGGGCCGGGCGTCGCCGGGCCCAGGTCAACGGAACCCGGCTGGCGCGCCTGGCGGATCTGGTGGGGGAGGTGCGCACGATCACCTTCCTCCCCGATGATCTCGACCTGATCAAGCGGGGTCCGTCGCACCGGCGAGGCCTGCTCGACTCGGTAGCGGTCCAGCTGTGGCCCGGCGCCTACCGCGACCAGCTGGAGTACGAGCGGGCCCTCCGGCAGCGGAACGTGTTGCTCAAGCAGATGGGTCGGCGGACGGATCCGATCACTCTGGACGTCTGGGATGAGCGGCTGGGCCGGGCGGGCGCGCGGGTCATGGCTCGCCGGCAGGCCGTGATGAATGCCATCGAGGAGCGGTCCGGTTCTGCCTACCGGAAGCTGGCCGGCGATGCCACGAAGGTGCGGATCGACTACCGGTCGGGGTGGGGCGCCGCGACCGCGGGCGATCAGCCCGGCTGGGAGGAGGCCCTCAGGGAGGCCCTCAGGGAGGCCCGGCCCGCCGATCTCGAGCGGCGGGTCTCGACGGTGGGGCTCCATCGGGACGATGTGAGGCTACTCCTCGACGACCGGGACTCACGGGTCCAGGCCAGCCAGGGCGAGCAGCGCACCCTCACCCTTGCCCTTCGCCTGGCATCCCACCGGGCGGTGGATCAGGCGGTGGGTCAGCCCCCGTTGCTCCTGCTGGACGACATCTTCTCGGAGCTCGACGAGGAACGCTCGGCGGCGCTCGCACGGTCCTTACCAGCCGCCCAGACCTTCATCTCGACAGCTCGGGACGAGGAGGTTCCGCTACCGGCCGGCCGCCGCTGGCGCCTGGAGGAGGGGATCCTGGCGTGACCGAGCGTTGGTCGGCGGATCAGGTGGAGGAAGCGCTGGCCGCCTTCGACGGAACCGAGTCCCGAGCCTTGCGGATTCTCTGGGAGATCCAGGAGCTCGAGCGCAGCCGTCAGAGGCGGAAGGCGAGGCACGACGGCGACATGGTGTCATTCGGAGACATGCTCCAGTCGATCCTGGCCGGCCTCGGGATGGCCGACCTGGACCGGGTCCGGGAGCTCGACGAGCGCTGGGAGGAGGTGGCGGGCCCGCAGTGGGGTTCCAATTCGGTTCCGGTGGTGGTATCTAATGGGGAGCTGTTGGTCGAAGCCTCGGACCCACGGCTGGTTCGCATGCTCCGGCACGACGCCGAGCGGCTCGTGGTACGTATCGCGGAGCGCTTCGGTAGGTCCTTCGTGACCTCCGTCCGGGTGGTCGGGCCGCCGTGGCGGAGGGGGTGGTGAGGAGCGAGAGCGCCCATGGGAGCTGTTTTGTATAAACCCGCAGGTCACGCCCTATTTCTGAGTGGCTTGAATCTTGGCTTTGAGGCCAGGGTCGGGTACAATCCGGTTACGGTGGAAGAGACCCACCGGCCGGCTTGCGCCGCCCTCCGCCCGACCAAGGACTGCATGTGACCCTGGACCGCCCCCCGAGCTATGGCGCGAGCGATATCAAGGTGCTGCCAGGTCTCGAGGCGGTCCGCCGCCGGCCCGGCATGTACATCGGAACGACCGGCCCCCGGGGCCTTCATCATCTCGTCTGGGAGGTGGTGGACAACTCGGTCGACGAGGCCATGGCCGGCTGCGCGGACAACATCGACGTGGTGCTGGATGCGGACGGAAGCTGTCGCGTCTCCGACGACGGACGCGGGATTCCGGTGGCGCGGCTCGCCCAGACCCGGAAGTCCGCCCTCACCACGGTGCTCACCACCCTCCACGCCGGAGGCAAGTTCGAGGAGGGCGCCTACACCGTGTCGGGTGGCCTCCACGGGGTCGGCATATCGGTGGTGAACGCCCTCTCCGCCCGGTTCGTGGCCGAGGTGGTTCGGGACGGCTTCCGGTGGTCGCAGTCGTTCGAGCGCGGCAAGCCGACCGGACCGCTGAGGAAAGGCCACCCGGCCCGCAAGACGGGCACCACGATCACCTTCTGGCCCGACCCCGATGTGTTCACCGACACGGTGGACTTCAAGTACACGACCGTGGCGCAACGGCTCCGGGAACTGGCCTTCCTCAACAAGGGGCTCAGCGTCCGCCTGACGGACAGGCGGAACGGCGGCCGCTCGGAGACCTTCTGCTACGAGGGCGGCCTGCGGGACTTCATCCTCCACCTGAACAGCCGCCGCGACGCTCTCCATGGACGGATCCTCTACCTGGAGGACGAGGCGCCCGAGGCGGAGCTACAGGTCGCACTCCAATGGACCAACGCGTTCAGCGAGAACCTGATCAGCTTCGCCAACAACATCAACACGCACGAGGGCGGCACCCATGAGGAGGGCTTCCGCACCGCCCTCACGAAGGCCGTCAACGAGTTCGCCCGCTCCAAGAACCTGCTCAAGGACAAGGATCCGAACCTGACCGGCGAGGACGTGCGGGAAGGACTGACCGCGGTGGTCTCCGTGAAGGTGCGCAACCCGCAGTTCGAGGGGCAGACCAAGACGAAGCTCGGCAACACCGAGATCCGTAGCTACGTGCAGAAGTCCCTCAACCGGATGCTGCCGGAGTGGTTGGAGCGCTACTCACCGGACGCCCGGCGGATCGTGGAGAAGGCCCGCCAGGCGCAGCACGCCCGCGAGGCGGCCCGCAAGGCCCGTGACGTGATACGGCGCAAGTCGTTGCTCGCCTCCTCCCGGCTGCCCGGCAAGCTGGTGGACTGCTCATCCGGTGATCCCGAGATCGCCGAGCTGTTCATAGTGGAGGGGGATTCGGCGGCCGGCCCGGCGAAGAACGGACGGGACTCCAAGTTCCAGGCGGTGCTTCCCATCAGGGGCAAGATCCTGAACGTGGAGAAGGCTCGGCTGGCCAAGGCCCTCCACAACAAGGAGATACAGGCTCTGATCACCGCGATCGGAACGGGTATCGGCGAGGACTTCGAGATCGGCAAGGCGCGGTACCACAAGGTCATCCTGCTAACGGACGCGGACGTGGACGGCGCCCACATCCGGACCCTCCTGCTGACCTTCTTCTTCCGCCACATGCGGCCCCTGATCGAGGCGGGCTACGTGTACGTCGCCGTGCCGCCCCTCTACCGGGTCAAGGTCGGGAGGGGGGTCAGGTACCTGGCCGACGACGCCGCGCTGTCGGCCTTCAAGGAGACGCATCCGAAGGCCCGGCCCACGCGGTTCAAGGGCCTCGGGGAGATGAACGACTCCGAGCTGGGGGAGACCGCTCTCCATCCGGAATCCCGGACACTGGTCCAGGTGGACATGGCGGACGCGACGGCGGCCGACCACGTCTTCTCGACCCTGATGGGCGGTGACGTGGCCGCTCGCAAGGAGTTCATCCAGCAGAACGCCGGCGACGTCCGGTTCCTGGATATCTGAGCGGGAGGGAACGCACCGTGCCGGAACTCGAGACGGGACGCGCCGCCCCCCACCTGGCGGTCGACATAAACGACGAGATGTCGAAGTCCTTCGTGGACTACGCCATGTCCGTGATCGTGTCACGGGCGCTCCCGGACGTGCGGGACGGGCTCAAGCCGGTGCAGAGGCGGATCATCTATGCCATGGACGACATGGGGGTGAGGCCGCGGAGCCCCCATCGCAAGTCGGCCACGGTGGTGGGGGAGGTGATCGGCAAGTACCACCCGCACTCGAACGACGCCATCTATGACGCCCTCGTCAGGATGGGTCAGTCCTTCTCCCTCCGCTATCCCCTCATCCATCCGCAGGGCAACTTCGGCACGACCGACGATCCGCCGGCGGCGATGCGCTACACGGAGTGCAGGCTGGACCGGCTGGCCGCGGTGCTGCTCGACGGCATCGACGAGGACACGGTGGACTTCGCCGACAACTTCGACGGATCCGAGCAGGAACCGGTCGTGCTGCCGGCCCGCTTCCCCAACCTGCTGGTCAACGGCTCGCAGGGCATCGCGGTCGGCATGGCCACCAACATCCCGCCCCACAACCTGGGGGAGGTCATCGACGCCTGCCTGTTCGGGCTGGACAACCCGGATGCCGGTCCCGAGGAGTACCTGTCGATCGTCAAGGGCCCCGACTTCCCCACGGGCGGCTACGTGATCGGGACCAAGGGCGTGAAGGACGCGCTGGTGTCGGGGCGGGGCTCGGTCCGGATGCGAGCGGTCACCGACGTCGAGCCGATCCGCAAGAACCGCACCGCCATCGTGGTGACCGAGCTGCCCTACCAGGTGAGCCAGGATCGGGTCATGGCCCGGATAGCCAACCTCGTCCAGCAGAAGACGCTGGACGGCATTGCCGACCTGCGCAACGAGTCCTCCGCCCGCGTGGGGGTGCGGCTGGTCATCGAGCTCAAGAAGGACGTCAACCCCAAGGTGGTGCTGAACAACCTGTTCAAGCACACCAACCTGGAGGAGAACTTCGGCGTCAACGCGGTGGCCCTGGTGGACGGCGTGCCGCGCACCCTCAACATCGCCGAGCTCGTCCAGTACTTCCTCGATCACCAGATGGAGGTGATCGAGCGGCGCACCCGCTTCCGGCTGAAGCGGGCGCAGGCCCGCGCCCACATCCTGGAGGGGCTGATCGTGGCGGTGGACAACATCGACGAGGTGATCGCGGTGATCCGGGGGAGCGAGGACGTCAACTCGGCCCGGTCGGCTCTCATGGACCGCTTCCCGCTATCGGAGATACAGGCTCGAGCCATTCTGGACATGGCCCTGCGCCGCCTCACCTCGCTGGAGACCGCCAAGCTTCGCGACGAACTAGCCGAGCTGCAGCGGCTGATCGACGAGCTGACCACCATTCTGGCCGACCCGGTCCGGCGCCGCGCCATCATCGCCGACGAGCTCCAGGCGACCCGTGAGACCCACGGAGGCGCTCGCCGCACCCAGGTCATGCCGGCCGAGTCCGAGCTGTCCCTCGAAGACCTCATCGCTGACGAGGAGATCATCGTCACGGTGTCGGCCACGGGGTACGTCAAGTCGGTGGCGGCGAACGCCTACCGGGCGCAGGGCCGGGGCGGGAAGGGCGTGAAGGCGGCGGCGCTGCGCGGCGACGACTACCTGACCCATGTGATCCACACCACCGCTCACTCCTACCTCCTGTTCTTCACCAACCGGGGCCGGGTCTACCGGGTCCGGGCGCACGAGATCCCCCGCAAGGCCCGTACCGCCAGAGGGGTCCTTGCCCACAGCGTGCTGCCGCTGGATCCCCAGGAGCGCATCGAGGCGATCGTGGACACCCGCGACTACGAGTCCTACCGCTACATGGTGATGGTGACCAGGAAGGGGAAGGTCAAGCGCACCGCCTTCCGGGAGTACGACAGCCGCTACGCCCGGCTGGTAGCGATCCGGCTGGCCGATGACGACGAGGTGGTGACCGTTCATTCCACCGACGGCAAGAGCGACCTGCTCCTCTTCACGCGCCGGGGGATGG
Source organism: bacterium (assembly GCA_028821235.1). Taxonomy (NCBI): domain Bacteria; species bacterium. The sequence continues at coordinate 68,796 of JAPPGV010000011.1, read as the reverse complement.
GGATCCGCTTCTCGGAGGACGATGTTCGCGCCCGGGGCAGGGCCACCCAGGGCGTCATAGGGATCCGCCTCAATCCGGGGGATGAGGTGGTGGGAGCGGCCGCCACGCTGGAGGGCGACGACATCCTGCTGCTGACCTCGGGGGGTTTCGGGAAGCGGGTGCGGTCGGCGCTGTTCAAGCGCCAGGCCAGGGCCGGCAAGGGCGTCAAGGCCATGAAGCTCACGAAGGTACGAGGGGAGATGGTGGGCGCCCGGGCGGTTACTCCAGGGAGCCAGGTGATGATCGTCTCCACCGGTGGCGTCGCCATCCGCACCGCCACGGACTCGATCAGCCGCCAGAGCCGTATCGCCAGCGGCGTCAAGGTGATGAACCTGCCTGGCGGAGCCAGCGTCGCCAGCTTCGCCCCCGTTCCCATGGACACCGGCCTCTCCACCGAGGCGAAGTGACCGAGGCGCGTCTGGGGGCCTGGTCCGCCCCGCCCACCACGCAACGCCGGGTTCGCCGGATTCTCCGCAAGTTCGATCCCTGGACGGTCATGAAGGTGTCCGCAGTCCTGTCCGCGCTGGCCGCACTCGGGCTGGTGCTGCTCTCGGTGATGCTCTGGGCGGCAATCTCCCGGCTCGGCCTCGCGTCCGCCTTCGACGAGGCGGCCGCCCGGGTGGCGCTGATCGAGCCCGGCGAGTCCCTCTTCAAGACGGGCGGTGAGTACCTGCGCGGCATGATCCTGCTGGCGGCCAGCTGGATGGCTGTAACCACGGCCACCCTGACCGTGGGGGCGGTGCTGTATAACCTGCTCGCGGACCTGGTCGGGGGGATCGAGTTCACGGTGCTGGAGGAGGTGCCGGTGGATACCTCCCGGCACGAGGCCGGGCGAAGACCACTCGTCGGAGGGATTTGATGGCGACCGTGCGGCGGGTGCGGCGGGTGATCCGCAAGTTCGACCCGTGGACGGTGTTCAAGGTGTCGCTCCTGCTGCACGTGGTATTCGCAGCCGCCACCCTGATCGGCCTGCTCCTCATGTGGTCCCTGGTGGAGAGGGCCGGCATTCCCGCCTCGCTCGACCGGTTCCTGATCACTATCAGCCTGGTTGACGAGGGCTCGGTCTTCTTCGACAACGGCAGCCGGTTCACCCGGGTGGCCATCTTCTTCTCGGTGGTGTTCGGGGCGGCGATGACCCTGCTGACCACGCTGGCGGCGGTTTTCTACAACCTGACTTCCGACGTGGTGGGCGGCGTCGAGGTGGTCATGCTGGAGGAGACATTGCAGGTTCCGGCGCCACCGATGCCCGATCCTCCGGGTCCCGACCCGGACGTGTCACCCGAGGACTCCGCCGAGATGCCAACCCTGGCCAAGTGACCGCTGCCGGGCCGATCACCTAGGCGCCGACGAAGCGGGCCACCTGCATGCCGGCGTCCTGGGCCAGCCGCACGAAGACCCCGTCCGGATCACCGGGCCCGCCGGCGCCGGCCGGGTAGGCGCCCCGCGCGGCGGCCAGGATGGCCGCGCCGAAGCACACCGCATCGAGGAACCTCCCCTCGTCCGAGACACCGTGGACCAGGGATCCGCCCCCTTCGGCGTCACGGAACTCGAGATCGACCCGCACCGCCCTCCACGCCGAGTCGGTCGGGGCCGGGCAGCATGCCACATCCCGCCAGGGAAGGGGGTTCTCTCCCCATCCGGCCCACAGGGACCCGACCGGGTCGGGAAAGGTGACCGCCCGTCCGGCCTGGAGGGGCCGGCCCGCCACGGTCCACGCCAGGCGAGCCTTGAGGGGCTCAGCCGACCGCGGGAGCATCGACAGGGCCAGCGCGGCGGCCAGGCCCGCCCCGCTCCCGGCTCCACCGACGATCGTGGCGTCGGGGTCCGCGGCAAAACGAGGCGGTAGGTCGGCGGCTGCCACCACCGGGAGGCCGAGATCGCAGGCCTCCTCGACCAGCGGGCGCGAGGCGCCGGTCACAGCGTCAACGCCGAGCACGTCCCAGCCCGCCAACGAGCCGGGTGGCCCGACGGAGTCCGGGCCGGTTGGCAACCGTCCGACCTCGATACCGGCGACGGCCTGGAGCACCCGGATCAACCGGTTGCTCCGGTCGCCTTCCGTATGGAGAGCGATTCGACGGGTCACTGGTGGTGCGCTGTCGGGTGCCAGGTCCCGGGTGTGGCCGGGGGCTTCGTGTAGGCCGAGGCGCGCAACCTCCAGGAAGTGACCGCGGCGGCTGCTGTCGCCAGCAGGACCACCGCCAGGAGCGTCCGGAACTTCATGGCCGAGAGTCTACGAGTTGCCGGATCCAAGTTGGAAGCGAGGGGTCGGATCACGGGAGCGGGCAAGGGGGTTCAACGTGTCATAACCTTGCTATAGGTTGCCTGTTGTCAAGCACCACCACCGGCCGAAGGCTCCCGCCGATCGGTTCGGTCGGACCGGAGGGAACATACAGGGCTTCATGGAGCGAGCCGCCGAACCCCGCACCTGGCCGGGGCATGGCCGACCACGCTCCGAACCACGGTGGCGGCGGCGGGGGAGGGCCCGGCGGGTGGCGCCGGGCTGGCGCGATTTTCGCGTTCTCTCCTGTTCTGGGGCGCTGGAGCGGGGGGTCATCATCCGGGGCCGGCATCGCCGCCTGCCACAATCCCGCCGTGTGGACGCATCCCTGAGAGGCGATCTCATCGCCCGCCTCGCCGCCGCCGGAGATCCCCACCGGGCGGAGGGCCAGCAGCGATACATGAAATCGGAACTTCCCTTTCACGGGGTCCGGGTTCCCGAGGTGCGGCGCCTGACCGGGGCGGTCGTCAGAGACCATCCGCTGACCGATCCCGATACCTGGGAGACGACCGTGCTCGGGATATGGCGGGCGGCCACCCATCGGGAACAGCGTTACGGGGCCATCGAACTGGCCTACGCCGTGGCCTATCGGGGGTGGCTGCGGCCGGACCGCCTTTCGATGGTGGAGGAGATGGTCGTCACCGGTGCCTGGTGGGACTACGTGGATCAGCTGGCCGGCAAGCACATGGGCCACCTGCTCGCCACCTACCCGGAGGACGTCCGCCCGGTCCTGCTCTCGTGGGCGGAGGACGACGACATATGGCGGCGCCGGACCGCAATCCTCGCCCAGCTCAGGTTCAAGGACCGTACCGACCCGGGCCTCCTGTTCGCCGTGATCGAACCTTCCATCGCCCGCAGGGAGTTCTTCCTGCGCAAGGCGATCGGATGGGCGCTGCGGGAGTATTCGAAGACCCGCCCCGGCGCGGTGACCCGCTACGTAGAGGCCAACCGCAGCCGGCTCTCAGCCCTCAGCAGGCGGGAGGCCATGAAGGCGCTGGGTTCCTAGCGGCCAGTGGCATGTTGCGACTCGGGAGGCAGTCGAGTCCCTTGTGGCCCTCGAGGCTGTGGCGGTGTCGTCTCCTCCCTGGGTCACCACCGACCGCTAGACGGGGTCGAAGTCGACCGTGACGCCCTCGTAGATGCGGTCGTAGTAGCCGCCGCCATCCAGGTAGTCGGGATTCCATGACTTGGCTCCGGACGCGTCCCTCCGGTAGATGAACGGCGATCGATGCAGTCTCTCCCGGTGGAACCGCCCGTCGGGTCCGGAGGGGATGTCGGTTCCGTCTCCGTAAAGCAGGAGACCTCCGTCGGCGTAGACCTCGTGCTGAGGGTCGACATCGCGGTACTCATGGCTGGCGTTGATCAGCTTGTGCCCGAGCTCATGGGCGACGGTCTTCCAGGAGTTGGCCCTCGCCAGATTGGTAAGGGTGATGACACCCCGCAGATGGCGCGGGATCGTGTCCCGGTGCGAGTAGCCCGGGAAGGACAGGGCGTTTGTGGCAACGGTCTTCAACTGCCAGGTGCGCTCGTCGATCCGGTCGTGGAAAGACATGAAGACGTCCTCGAGGACCACGAGATGTATCCTGCGATCGTGCTCCGGTCCCTTGCCGATCACGCTCTCGAACACGGCCAGAGCACCGGACGACAGCCTGGACGGCCGCTTCTGGCGCTCCTTGTAGAGGTTGGCGTAGCGACCACCGGGCAGTTCCGATCCCGGCGCCTCAGCATGGAGGACGAGCAGCTCCGGGTCGACCGGCCCGGTCCGGACCGAGACGACAGCGAACTGAACGCCGACCTCACCGAAGATCCGGCGGGCCTCCGCCACGCCGTCGAGCACCATCTCGAGCCCCACTTTCCGCCGGTGGGCCGGTTCCAGGTTGGCCGGATAGGAGATGCTTATGTCAACGGTCGCCCGGCCGTCCTCCAGGTCGGCGTTGAAGGACTCCAGGTCGATCGGCGCCGGGACCCCCCACGTGGATCGGTCCCGCGGGCCGTCCCCGGTCTGTGTAAGTTGGCCGCCATGAACGGACATGGGTGTCCTCGTACCTGTCGACGAGTGCGTCGGGGCCATCCTACGTCGGGCCGGGCGCTCGGACCGCTCCGGCGACCGCCGGACAACCAGCGGGGAGCTGACCGGTCGCCCGCGCCCGTCCGCGGGGGGTGGAACGGATGACCACCGCGACCGCCGTGGGACCTCGTAATCCGTCGCGGGACACCACCGCCGCCGGCGCGAACCTGCTTGACATCGAGAACCTGGCGGTCCGCTTCGAACTGCCCACCGAGACGATCCGGGCGGTCAGCGGCGTGAGCCTCACTGTCGCTCCCAGCGAGACCTTCGCCCTGGTCGGCGAGTCGGGGTCCGGCAAGAGCGTGTCGATGCTCGCGGTCATGGGACTGCTTCCCGCTCCCCCCGCGTTCGTTTCGGGGTCGATCCGTCTCGAGGGCCGCGAGATCATCGGTATGCCGGCCAGGGAGTTGAGGCGCATCCGCGGCCGGGACGTGGCGATGGTCTTCCAGGAGCCGATGTCCTCCTTGAATCCGGTCCACCGGGTCGGCCGCCAGATCGGCGAGAGCCTCCGGATCCATCGGGACTTCACGAAGGCTGCGGCCCGGCGACGGGCGATCGAGCTCCTCGACCGGGTCGGCATACCGTCCGCATCCTCCCGGGTGGACGACTACCCGCACGAGTTCTCGGGGGGCATGCGCCAGCGGGCCATGATCGCCATGGCCCTGGCATGCGAGCCCAAGCTGCTCATCGCCGACGAACCGACCACGGCCCTCGACGTGACCGTCCAGGCGCAGATCGTCGATCTGGTGCGGGAGGTCCAGGACGAGTACCGGCTGGCGGTCGTGTGGATCACCCATGACCTCGGCGTGGTGGCGGAAATAGCCGATCGGGTGGCGGTCATGTACGCAGGTCGCATAGCCGAGACCGGTTCGGCCCATGCGATATACCGATCGACGCGCCATCCGTACACTTCCGGCTTGCTGCGCTCCATCCCCCGGTTGGACCGGCCTGTGACCACCCGCCTGGCCGAGATCCCGGGTTCGCCCCTGCGCGTGGCCGAGGAGCTGAGAGGATGCCCGTTCGACGCCAGGTGTCCCCTCGCGGGGGAGGGGTGCAGCGAGGCGCTTCCCGAGTTGGAGGATGTGGGCGCCGACCGCCACGGCTCGGCCTGCATACACCATCACGAGATGAGCGACTCGTCCGACCTGTGGTCCGAAGGATCCGTCACGGGGGAGCAGACGATGTCAGGGGAGGGCGGGGACGTGGTCGTCTCCATCCGGGGGCTCCGCGTGCACTTCCCGGTGGTCCGGGGACTGCGCCGGTCCGGCTCGGGGGTCATACGGGCGGTGGATGGAGTGGACCTCGACGTGCGCCGCGGCCGGACCCTGGGCGTGGTCGGGGAGAGCGGGTGCGGCAAGACCACGCTGGGTCGGGCCCTGGTAGCGCTGGTCAGGCCCACCGAGGGGACGATCGATATCGAAGGGAACCCGATCGACCACCGGAGCGGCAGGCACCGGAGGGTGGTGCAGATGATCTTCCAGGATCCGTTCTCGGCGATGAACCCGGGTATGCGGGTGGGGGATGTGATCGCAGAGCCGCTGCGTATCCATAGGCTCGGGACGCCGGAAGAGATCCGGGAACGAGTGTCCGAACTGCTCGCCCAGGTGGGGCTTCCTACCGACGCCGGCCGGAGACACCCGCACGAGTTCAGCGGCGGGCAGAGGCAGAGGATCGCCGTGGCCCGCGCCCTGGCCGCCGACCCAGAGGTGATCGTCTGCGACGAGCCGGTGTCGTCCCTGGACGTCTCGGTCCAGGCCCAGGTGGTGAACCTGCTGGCCGACATACAGGCGGCCACGGGCATGGCGCTCGTGTTCATCGCCCATGACCTGGCGGTGGTGCGCCACGTCTCCCACGAGGTGGCCGTCATGTACCTGGGCGAGATCGTCGAGCGCGCCCCGCGCGACCAGCTCTACCGGGAGCCGCTCCACCCGTACACGAAGGCACTCCTCGCCGCGGTTCCCGCGCCGGAACCGGGCGTCCTCGACGCCGGAACACGCACCCGGCTCGTGGGGGACCTGCCCAGCCCGGAGGATCCTCCGGCAGGGTGCCGCTTCCACACCCGGTGCCCGGTGGCGGTGGAAGGCCTGTGCTCGACGATCGAACCGGCTCTCACCGAAGCCGCCCCCGGTCGATGGGTGTCCTGCCACCTGGTGAATCCTCCTGGGCAGCAGCGACCCTAGGCACGCGGGAGTTTCCGGGCGTCAAGCCCGGACAAGGTGCCCTCTGGCCGACCCTACGGCCAACCGTTGGGCTACGCTTGGCAGGCTGATGGAAGCCGGGCCGACGAACCAGTTGTTCGTCCGGCGCGGCTCCCGCGTGGGGGAGAAGGGATGACAACAATGCGAAGGTTTGCATCATCGAAGGCGTTGACTCTCGTCCTCATGCTCGGCCTGATGGCAGCGGCGTGTGGCGGCGAGGACACGTCATCGGAGGAAGTGAGCGCGGCGCAGGCGCAGGCTGCAACCGCCCAGTCCGAAGCTGCGGCCGCCCAGTCCGAGGCGGAGTCGGCTCAGGCGGAGGCCGAAGCGGCGGCATCGGCGCTGGCCCAGGCCCAAGCCGACCTGGAAGCAGCCCAGGCTGCGGCCTCAGCAGCCATGGAGGGCGACGAGGCCTCCCAGTCGGCGTTGGCCGACGCGCAGGCAGCCCTCGAGGAAGCCGAGCAAAGGGCTGCGGCGACGGCTGAAGCCTCCGAGGAGGCGGTGGCCGCCGCGGAGTCGGCTCTCGCTGAGGCCGAGCAGATGCTCGACGAGGCGATGATGGAGCAAGAGGCCGCCGCAGGACCGGTAACGGTACGGGCGGCGATCACCGGCGACGAGGCAACCCTCAACCCGTACACCTACATCAGCGGCTTCCCCGGATGGAACCTGCTGATGCTCCAGTACGACTCGCTCATGCAGCTCGACGCCGCCGGCATCCCACAGCCGTGGCTGGCGGACACCGTCTCCGTCAACGCGGACCTGACCGAGTACTCCTTCACGATGGTCGAGGGCGTCACCTGGCACGATGGGCAGCCCTTGACGGCGCACGACGTGGACTTCAGCGTCGACTACTACATCAACAACGTGGAGGCCAGCCGGTTCGCCCGGGACCTCAGGGGGGTCGAGGACCTCGTGGTGACGGGCGACTACAGCGCGACCTTCGTGCTCGGTAGCCCGAAGGCCGGCTTCGAGCTGGCCGCCCTCGCTGACATTCCGATCATCCCGCGCCATGTGTGGGAAGGAGTCGAAGTGCCGTCCGAGCACGACTTCGGCGCTACCAACATCGGGACCGGTCCGTACAAGCTGGTGGAGTACGTGGAAGGACAGAGCTACCGCTTCGAGGCCAACCCCGACTACTTCCGGGGCGCACCGGCGGTCGAGGAGCTGGTGGTCATAGTCTTCGCCGACGACGCCGGCGCCCAGGCCGCCATCCGCACCGGTGAGGTCGACGTGATCTTCGAGCGCATACCTCCGGAGCAAATCCCGCTGCTGGACGCCCAAGATCCGCTGGACATCGCCCTGGGACCCGAGTTCACCACCCAGATGATCAACTACGACGCCTCGAAGCGCCCCTTCGACGACGTGGCGGTACGCCAGGCCATCAACCTGGCCATGGACCGCCAGGACATCGTCGACACGGTGTTCCTCGGCGCGGCGACGGTGGGGAGCCCGGGCTGGATACATCCCGAGCATCGGTCCTTCAACCCGTCGATGATCCCGGTGCACGACGTGGCCGCGGCCAACGCTCTGCTCGACGAGGCCGGCTATGCCGACAGCGACGGCGACGGTGTGAGGGAGTTCGACGGACAGCCCATGTCGTTCGAGATCATCACCAACGCCCCTGACTCGCTCCGGCTGCGGATAGCCGAGTTGACCGTGGAGATGCTGGCCGACATCGGCATCGAGACCTCTGTGGCGGCCGTCGAGACCGGGACGTGGGAGCAAGCTGTGTGGCCGGAATTCAACGTCAACAACGGGCGCAACTACGACATCGCCATGTGGGGCTGGTCGGCGCCCGTGCAGGCGGATCCGCTGCGCCTCCCGCAGTTGGTCGCCAGCATTCCGATGGGCGGGTTCCTGAACCTGACCGGTTACGCCAGCGCCGAGATGGATGCGCTCTCGGCGGCGCTACCCGTCGAGTCCACCGAGGCGGGGCGCATCGCCATCCTGCTTCGCATGCAGGAGATAATCGCCGAGGAGTTGCCCTTCGTGTTGCTGCTGTATCCCGACGGTGCATACGTGTACGACTCGAGCGTCTACTCGGACTGGGAGTTCATCGCCGGACAGGGCATCGTCAGCAAGCTGTCTCTGCTGCCGCCATCCGCGCGCCCGTAGCCACGCGCATCCGCGTGCGTGGGGGTGAGTTGACGGGTTGAGACGGCGTCTCGACGTCCGTCGGCTCACCCAGTACGGGGTGGTCGTCGTGGTGGCGGTCACCCTCAACTTCCTGCTGCCCAGGCTCATGCCGGGCAACCCCCTCGTCCTCATCGCCGGGGTGGATGTCGGCCTGCTGAGCCCTGATGAGCGGGCGGAGATCGTGGCGCGGGTGGGCCTGGACGTTCCCCTCTGGAAGCAGTACCTCCGCTACTGGGGAGACATATTCACCGGGGACTTCGGGTACTCGTTCCGCTCGAGCCGGCCCATCGTCGACATGATCTGGGATCGGCTCCCATGGACCTTGCTGATCACGGGGTTGTCGCTGATCGTGTCGGCGGTGGCCGGGGTGATCCTGGGGGCGATCTCGGCGTGGCGGAGAGGGACCAAGACCGACCTGGGCATGCTCTCGGGGATGATCTCGATCGAGTCCCTACCGTCCTTCTGGCTGGGGATGTTGCTGATTTCGATCTTCGCCGTCCAGTGGGGCCTCCTGCCGTCGTCTCATGCGGTGACCCCCGCTTCCGGTCTTGCCGGGTGGGCCCACATGTGGGACATCGTCAGCCATGCCATCCTGCCGGTGGTCACCCTGTCGATCCTGGCGACGCCCGGCGTGTACATGACGATGCGGTATTCGATGCTGGAAACGTTGGGGGAGGACTACATCCGCACCGCTCGCGCCAAGGGCGCCGGCGAGCGGCGCGTGCTGTTCGGACACGTCGCTCGCAACACGATCGCACCGGTGGTGACGGTGCTCGCCCTCCGGATCGGGTTCGCTTTCGGAGGCACGGTGATAGTCGAGACGGTGTTCACCTACCCGGGACTGGGACGCCTCGTGTTCGAAGCGGTGTCAGGGCGTGACTATCCGGTGATGCAGGCGGCCTTCCTGGTGTTCACGGCGGCGGTGCTGGTGGCGAACCTCGCAGCCGATCTGCTGTATCCGCTGATCGATCCGAGGACCAGGACCTCATGACGGTTGCCGACAGCCGTGAGGGGGCGGCGCGGCGCACCGCCCGGCGGCGTTCCCGTATCCCCACGTTGTTCGGGCTGACGGGTGGGCTCATCGTGGGGGTCCTCGTGTGCGGAGCGGTGTTCGCCCCGTGGCTGGCGCCCTACGACCCGACCGAGCGGGTGGCGAGACCCTTCCTATTCCCCAGTTCGGAGCACCTGCTCGGCACGAACGACATCGGCCAGGACCTGCTCTCGGAGATGATCTTCGGGGCACGCGTGTCGTTGACGATCGGGATAATCGCGGCCGCCGTCGCCCTCCTGATCGGAACTGCCGTCGGGGTCGTGGCGGGTTACTACCCGAAGCGTTTGGGCTCGGCCATGATGCGTGGTGTCGACGTGATACTGATCCTGCCGTTCCTGCCCCTGCTGATCGTGCTGGCCGCCTATCTCGGACGGAGCCTGCTCAACACGATCCTGGTGATAGGCGTGCTCATCTGGGCCGAGCCGGCCCGGATCATCCGTTCGCAGGTCCTGTCTCTGCGGTCGAGGGAGTACGTGCTGGCGGCCCGTTCGATGGGGGCGCCTGACCGCTGGACCATTCTCCGGCACATCGTCCCCCGGACGGGGTTGCTGGCCACGGGATCGTTCGTCCGGGCGGTCTCGAACGCGATACTGCTGGAGGCCGCCCTCAGCTTCCTCGGTCTCGGTGATCCCATCCAGAAGAGTTGGGGCTCGACCCTGTTCTGGGCGCAATCCAGAGGCGCCTTCCTGACTCCGGCCTGGAAGTGGTGGGTGCTGCCGCCCGGATTGCTGATCATGCTGGCCTCGCTCGGCTTCGCCCTGATCGCCTTCTCCCTGGAGGAACGGATCAACCCGCGGCTGTAGGCGGGCGGCCAGTGGTCGGCGGTTCAGCAGGAACCAACGGCGAGTAGCGCGCTCGGAACATACTTCTAACAGGCGCCTGGGAAGGCTACGGTCAGCGAGTTCATGGAGGAGCGAAGGATGATCTCGCTGCTGGCCCGGCCTACATACAGCCTTTCTGAAGCGGCGCGGCTGCTCCGTATAACGCCGTCGAAGCTCCGCTGGTGGCTGGAGGGCGCAGTTCGGGGGGAAAAGCGATATCCACCTGTCCTTCGCAGTGAGCCCACGGGCAACTCGCAGGTCTCGTGGGGGGAGTTCATCGAGGCGGCATACCTGCGTGAATACCGTGCTCACCTACCCCTGCAAAGGCTCCGGCCTCTGAGGGAGGTGCTCAGCCGGGAGTTCGACACCCGGTTTCCCTTCGCCATCTCGAGGCCCCTGATAGCAGGCCAGGAGCTTGTTTCCGATATGCAGGTGAGGCTCGGGATTCCCGAGGAGTTGTGGATGGTGGTGGGTTCCGGGCAACTGATGCTGAGCGAGGCGGCACAGACCTTCTGTAGCCGCGTGGAGTTCGATCCGGCAACGGACGAGGCCATGCGCTATATCGTGATGGAAGCCGCTGAACCCGTGTATGTGAACCCGCGCCTATCGTTCGGCATCCCGACCGTGAGGGGAGTCCGTACCGAAGTCATAGCGGAGCTGTCACTCGCCGGCGAACCGCGCTCGGCGATCATCGACATCTACAGGGACTATGGAGTCACGGGGCAGGACATCGACACGGCAGTCGACTTCGAGACGCAGTTTCTCAGGGCTGCGTGAATTGAGCGCTGGAACTGCCCCAACGGGCGCGCCGAGACGGGCCCATCCGATTCTTCTTCGACGAGAGCGCCCTTGGAATCGGTCAGGCGATGGCCGGCGGCCCGCAGCGACTGCGTGTTTCCGGGCCACCCGCGGTCGCCGATCGGGACGGGCACCGACGACGTGGACTGGATTCCGGAAGCCTCTTCACGAGGGTGGATCGTCGTCGCGCGTGACAAGAAGATTCGCTCGAGGCCGGCGGAGTGGGCAGTCTTCGCCGCATACCCGCTTCGCATGCTCGTACTCACCACGGTCGGAAACCCCGACGTGTGGGAACAGCTGCGGGTGTTCGTGGCGCGGTGGGATCGGATCGAGGAACTGTTGACGACGCCGGAGCCATGGGTGTACGCCGTAACGAAGAATGGACTTCGAGAGATGGAGTACCCGCGGTTGTAGTGGCGACGTGTGGCCAGTGGCTGGCTGGCTAGCATCAACGCCCGGTATTCAAGGTGTTCGGGTGCCCGCAGCACCCACCTGACAGCTATCCGAATAGGGGGTTCGAGATGGAGAGAGTCCACGTTGGCAGTCCTGGCGCGCACCGGTTGGGGCGGGCCTTCATCGCCCTCACCCTGGTGGCGAGCGTCCTCGCCCTGCCGGGGCCGGGAGCCGTGCTGGGGCAGGAATCGGCGGACTGCGAGGTCACAGACCTCGGGACGCTGGGCGACAACAGGTTGGAGGCGGCCGGGCACTGGACGACCGAGGATTGCGACTCACGGTTCCGCGCCGGCAGCGACGCCCGCACCTATAGGTTCGAGGTCACTACGGCAGGACGGGTCAGGATCGAGCTGACATCCGCCGGGGCGGACCCCTACCTCTACCTGCTCGCCGAGGACGGTACCCGCATCGTCGGCAACGACGACGGCGGCGCCGGGCTGGACAGCCGCGTCGAGAGAGACCTGCTGCCCGGCGTGTACATGATCGAGGCCACGACGGTCGGCGGGCGGAGCCGGGGACCGGCGGACTTCGCCGTCGCGGTCAGCTACGTATCCGGTTGCGAGCCGGTGCATCTCGGCACGCTGGAAGCGGGCGCCGATCTGACCGCATCCGGATCCTGGACGCTTGACACGTGCGGGTCGCGTTTCGTCGTCGAGCATCCGGCGCACGGTTACACGTTCAGCCTCGAGCAGGCCGGTCGCGTTCGTATCGACCTGGCATCGGAGGATGGCGACTCTGTCCTGTCCCTGGCTTCGCTGGCGGGCGGCGTGATCGGGGCCAACGACGATGGCGGGGAGGGTCGCAACGCCCGCATAGACCAGTTCCTGCCGGCCGGTGGCTACTTCATCGAGGCGACCACCTACCTCGAGCGCGATTACCAACCCCTGCGCGCCGATTTCGACCTCATCGTCCACCTGGTGGACGAGCAGGCGGAACAGGAACGAGCCCGGTTGAAGATCGAGGAAGTACGGGTCCCGGCGGAGGTCGTGGCGGGCGATCCCTTCCCCGTCCACTACCGCGCCGGGAACGTAGGCGGCGATCTCGACCCCGGCGGCTACGCCGTTCTATACGTGGTCGGCCCCCGCGTGTTCAAGCGCCACAGATCTGTTGCGGGGCATTGGCAAGCCGGAGTCTCGTATCACTCCGGGTCGGAAACGGCTAGCCCGGGCAGCACTTCGATCAGCGAAGTTTCTCCGTTCGAGGTCAGTTTCTTCCGGTCCGGCCCCACCTGGCTGTTCGTGGGAATCGTCACCTACGACCGCGCGGGCAACGAGATCGGGTTCCACGGTCAGTGGCAGAACCTGTTCGTTCTGAGCGGTCCCACGTTCGAAGCCGTAGACGTGCGTGTTGACGGCGCCCGGTACACGGTGGCCGCGGGAGCCGACAGCGACGGGGAGGTTACGACCGAGGTGAAGTCCGCTATGGACCCGGCCGGAGAGGTTGATGCGGAGGTTCGGCTCAGGGCGATCTATGCGGCCGGCGTGCGAACCCAGTTGCTGGATGGCCTATTCGAGCGGCCGGAGATAGCCGCGCTGCCAGAGGAGGCACACCCGACCGCGGTCACGGTGGCGAACCTGTCGACCAACACGCTCCGTGAGGCGTTCGCACAGCGATACACGTCCGTCGTCGGGGCATCGGGGATGCTCGACTCGCTGGAAGCCGGAGAAGCGCTCAACCCGATCACGGTCGAGGAGTCGGTGCTGCAGGTAGCCGATGCGGCCTCTTCCGAGTTCGCGTGGATGGCGTCCTCGTGGCGCTCGCTCCTGAGGCGGCTCGAGAACGGAGCGGCGCTGTCGTTCGAGGATGCGCTGGAGGTCCACTCCCAGGTCGCCTACGCCGAGAGCGTGGTGGCGGCGGCGGTGACGGCGGGAGGGATCGTCACCGCGGCCCGGGCCGCCGAAGAGGGATGGAGGGATCCCGGCGTCCGGGAGATGATGGCGGAGGCGCGCTGCCATCCGGGCTCGAAGGCCCTGCGCGACGCGCTCGAAGCGGCTGACATCGCCGACCTTGAAGGGCTAGTAGCTCTCGACGCCGAGATGCGGGCCCTCCGGCCCGTCCATGGACTGTCCGTCGACAGCGCGTTGTGCGCGGTCACGGCGTCCGGCACAGCGAACCAACGGTTCCTGCGACGCCTGTCGATATCTCACAGTCCCGAGCTTCGCTCGATGCTCGGTCTGGAGACGCCTTCCGTAACGGCGTCGAGTCCGGATCCCCATCGGCTGCGCATCATCGCGCGGTTGGGCGAGGACGGGAGCCTGGAGCACGGCGTCGAGTTTGCCGGCGGCCGCCAAGTCCTACCGCCCGAGCGCTTCCTGCGCGAAGACGTACCTACCGGCCGATGGCAGGTCAGCGGTGACGTGGAGGTGCGAGGGGACTCGATCGGGAGGATCCGGGCCCGGCGCGTTGCCGGTGGCCGGACCGAGTTGGGATTCATCGGCACCGATGGGGAGACCATCATCCCCGACATTCGCTACCTGCCGGCCGACCCACCGGTGGGTGTCTGGTTCCGCAGCAGCGAGATCGAGGTACCGGTGGCGTCGTCGATGGTTCCGGCCCCCTCTACCGAGGAGTCGGAGGAGTAGGCGGTTCGCCGGTGGGTGGCCACTAGCTCCCGGCCACCGGCCACTAGTGGTCTTGCCTGCGGAACAACCGGGTGCTCCGGCGGCCATACCACACCGCCATTACACAGACAGATCACTAGAAGTCGATGCCGCGGATGGCGCTGATGCCCTGGTCGTAGGCGTGCTTGACGGGGCGCATCTCGGTGACGGTGTCGGCGATCTCGATCAGGCCGGCGGGGGCGTCACGTCCGGTGACTACCACATTGACGTTGGCAGGCCGGTTGGCGATCGTGGAGACCACCTCCTCCTCGTCGATCCAGCCCCAGTTGATGGGGTAGGTTATCTCGTCAAGGACAACGAGGCGGTGCTTGCCCTCCTCGATTCGCATCCTGGCCAGGCGCCAGACATCGCGGTTCAGCTCGGCGGACCGTTCTAGATCCTCGCTGTCCCAGGAGAAGCCGTCGCCGCCTACGTCCCAGTCGACGCCGAGGTGGCGGCCCATCTTCTCCTCGCCCACCTTCCAGTCGCCCGACTTGATGAACTGGACTACGGCGACCTTCCATCCACGCGCCACCGATCGCATGACCATGCCCATGGCGGCGGTGCTCTTTCCCTTTCCGTCCCCGGTGTTGACAATCAACACGGAGCGGGCCCGGCGGGTGTCGGGACGGCGCGGGTCGTCGGCGAGCGGGGCGCTGGTCATCGAGTCCCGGTCCTCATGGGAACCACGGCGAGTCCTCCGTTGACGTTCACCACTTCCACGCTAGCCCGGTAGATGGCCCGGATGTGTTCGGGGGTGAGCACCTGGGCAGGAGGCCCGTCCGCCACCACCCGGCCCTCCGCCAGCAGTGTCAGGCGGTCCGGGAACTGTCCGGCCAGGGTGAGGTCGTGCATGGCCGTGATGATGGTCATCGGCCGGCGGCTGCGCAGGTGGGCGATTAACTCCAAGGCCTTCTGGCCCTGGCCGATGTCGAGCGCTCCGGTCGGCTCGTCCAGGAGCAGGACGTCCGCCTGCTGGCAGATGGCACGGGCCAGAGCGACGCGCCGCCGCTCGCCGCCGCTCAACTGCGAGAGCATGCGGCCCGCCAGGGGCTCGAGGTCGAGCATGTCCATGGCCAGCCGCGCCTGCGCCAGATCGGCGGCGCCTTCCGATCCCAGGTAGGGGAGGTGCGGGGTGCGTCCCAGCAACACGTACTCGATCACCGTCATTCCCCCCGGCATGACCGGTTCCTGCGGCACCAGGGCCACCGACCGGGCCCGGTCCCGGCGCCGGAGCGAGCCGTTGTCCGCGCCATCGAACCGGATAATGCCCCGATAGGGGAGGAGCCCGGCAATCGCCCTCAGCAGGGTGGACTTCCCGGCGCCGTTCGGCCCCAGCAGGCCCAACCACTCCCCTTCCTCCACGGTGAGCCCCACGTCCCGGAGCACCGGTTGTCCAGCCTGGTAGGTGATGGAGAGGGCCTCCACGGAGATCATGTCACGTACCGCCGGCTGGTCCGGAGAACCACCATGAAGAAAGGGGCGCCGATGAAGGCGGTGATCACGCCGATGGGGAGTTCCAGCGGGCTCAGCACCGTTCTGGCGGCCATGTCGGCGAGAATGAGGAACGCCCCGCCCGCCACGGCGGAGATCGGAATCAGGGAGCGGTAACTCGTACCCACGAGCAGCCGTACGGTGTGGGGAACCACGAGCCCGACGAACGCGATCAACCCGCTGACCGCGACCGCCGCGGCGGTGGCCAGCGTGGCCAGCACCACCACGGTGGTGCGCACCCGCGACGAGGAGACACCGAGGCTCTCGGCCTCCTCGTCGCCCACGCTCAGCACGTCGAGCAACCGCCGGTGCAGCATCAGCCCGGCGCCGCACGCCAGCGCGTACGGGACCATCACCAGCACCTCCTGCCAGCCGGTGGTGGCCAGCCGTCCGAGAATCCAGGAGTAGACCTGGCGGATGGTCTCGGAGTTCCGCTGCAGGACGAACGTCTGGAGGGCGGTGAAGAAAGCGGCCACCGCCACACCCGCGAGGATGAGCGACACCGCGCTGCGGCCGCCCACGGAACGCCCCACCGCATAGGTCAGCGCCGCCGCGGCCAGCGCCCCGGCAAAGGCCGCCAGGGGAAGGAGCCGGGTGTCGGCGGAAGGCCAGAGGACGATGACGGCGGTGGCGCCGAGGCCTCCGCCGGCCGCGACACCCAGGAGATAGGGGTCGGCGAGGGGGTTGCGGAAAACGCCCTGGTAGGAGGCCCCGGCCAGGGAGAGAAGGCTCCCCACCAGCCCGCCCAGAACGACCCGGGGCAGCCGGATGTCCCAGATGATCGCTTGCTGGGTGCCGGACAGTCCCGATCCGCCGCCGACCAGTTCGCCGATCACCTGCCCGGGCGTCAACCCGGCCGGCCCGACGGTGATACCGGCCACGGCCGAGGCGATCAACAACGCACAGGCGGCCAGGAACCAGCCCCACCGGAGCCGGGTGGGATCGCGGAGCCGGGGGGTCACGGTCGCCATGCGCTCTGTCAACCTTGCTCGAACATGGTGGCCAGCGTGCCCGCGATCAGCCGGACGAACTCGATCAGGCGGGGCCCCCACCGGCTGCTGATGTCGTCATCCACCTCGATCAGCAGACCATCTTGAACGGCGGTCAGGCCGCTCCACCCGGGGCGCCCGGCCAGGCTCTCGGCCGAGGTGCCGCACCAGACGGCGCACCCGTAGAAGATGATGTCCGGATCGGACTCCAGGATGTACTCGACCGACAGCTGCGGGTAGCCCCAGCCCTCGGTGTCGGCCGGGTCGGCGATGTTCTCGAGGCCGAACAGGGAGTAGACCTGGCCGATGAACGTGGCGGATGTAGCCGTGTAGAAGGTGTTGTCCACCTCGTGGTAGTAGGTGACGTCCTCGGCGCCGCTCTCGAACCCGGCCACCGCCCGATCGATCTCCGATCGCAGCGCCGCCACCAGGTCCGCGGCAGCCTCGGCGTGTCCGGTAGCCACGCCTAGCTCGGCCATCTGCGAGTAGGCCGTATCGATGTCGGGCGCGGCAGGATGCAGGACCACCGGGATGCCGAGAGTGCCGAGCCCGGAAACCAGCTCGCCCGGATCGAATGCGATCACCACCAGGTCGGGGTTGTGGGAGGTGATGGCCTCCAGGTTGGGGTTGAAACCGTCCAACTCCGTGACCGGTGCCTCCTCCGGGTAGCTCGATGTCCAGTCCACCGCGACCACCTGGTCACCTGCGCCGATTGCGAAGAGCGTCTCGGTGGCGGTCGGCGACAGGGACACGATCGCCACCGGACGCTCCGCGATCTCGGCGCCCGCCACCGTCACGGGGAAGGTCGGCTCCGGGGCCTCCTCCGGGGGCGGAGCGGTGGTAGTCGATGCCGCCGTCGGGGGCGGGCTGGTGGCCGGGGCCGCCGCGGTGCTCGTGGTGACCGCGCCGGGGGTGGTGGTCGTGCCCAGGGTGGTACTCGCCTGGGTGGTTGCCGTTTCCTGCCCGCCGCACGCCGTGGCGAGCAGCAGGATTACAAGTAGCAGCTGTGTCCGCCGCATAAGAAAACATCCTCCTGGTCGGAGGATGAAGAGAGATCGGCTGGGTTCTCGATTCCGAGCCCCTGCACGACCAACCCTTCCTCCGAGAGCTGATTCGTGACCATGGGGTCAGGCGTCCTGGCTCGTCCTCCCTACGCGGGAGGCATGACAGTTGCGGGACAGCGCCGGGCTTCCACCGGACTTCGCTGTTCCCCATGGCGCCCGGTTGTCTCTCCGGGCCGGCGCCTACTATAACCGGCCCGCTCTCCGGAGGCTTCCAATGACCGCCCGACCCCGAACCCTGGCCGGGGTGACGGCGCGGATCGGTCCGGCGGACCAGGCGGCAATGCGCCGGGCGGCCACCCGGCAGGACATACTGACCAAGCCCCCTGGAAGCCTGGGCCGGCTCGAGGAAGTCGCCACGCGCCTGGCCGGTATGTTCGGTACGGCGCGGCCGGTGATCCGGGGGAAGGCGGTCATCGTGGCGGCCGCCGACCATGGGGTGGTGGCACAGGGAGTCACGGGGTATCCGCAGTCCGTCACCGGCCAGATGGTGCGCAACTTCCTCGACGGGGGGGCTGCGATCAACGTGCTGTGCCGGCTGGGCGGGGTACACCGGATCGTGGTCGATGCCGGGATCGCCTCGGCTCCGCCGCCCGAGCATCCTGACCTCCGCTCCCTACGAATCGGACCCGGAACCGGCGATATCACCCTGGGCCCCGCCATGACCCGCCGCCAGGCCGTCCGGTGCATCGAGTTCGGCGCAGGCCTGGCCTCCGAGGTGATCGCCGACGGCGCCGACCTGGTCGCTACCGGCGACATGGGGATCGGCAACACCACGCCGTCCAGCGCGATCGCTGCCGCGATGACCGGTAGACCCCCCACCGAGACAACCGGGAAAGGCACCGGTCGCAGCGCCGAGGAACTGCTTCGCAAGACCGCCGTGGTGGAAGAGGCCCTCGAGGTCAACTCGCCCGATCCGGACGACCCGGTCGACGTGCTTGCCAAGGTGGGCGGGTTCGAGATCGGGGTGCTGGCCGGCGTCGTGCTGGGAACGGCCGCCGAGCGGCGGGCGGTGGTGCTGGACGGGTTCATCTCGGGTGCGGCCGCCCTCATCGCCCACCGTCTGAGCCCGGCGGTCAGCGACTACCTGATCGCCTCTCACCGCTCCGCCGAGACGGGCCACCGGGCCGTGCTGGCCTATATGCAACTCGACCCCCTCCTGGACCTGGCGATGCGGCTCGGGGAGGGAACCGGCGCGGTCCTGGCCATGGGCATCGTGGAAGCGGCCGCGTCCTGTCTCACCGAGATGGCCACATTCGAGGAGGCAGGTGTCTCGGACCGTAAGGCCCAAGGCGCACTGATGGAAGCGCCGGCGGAATGAGGGGACTGCGCGCCGCCATCGGTTTCCTGACGATCCTTCCGGCGGGACGACGGGGTCCTGCCACCGACCTGTCGAGGGCGCCCGCCTGGTTCCCGGTCGTGGGCCTCCTGCTGGGGGCGATCGTCGCCGGGGTGGACGTGCTGATTCGCCTGGCTTACGTGATTCCCTGGATCCCGGCGCGCGGCGGTGAACTCGAGTTCCTGCTGACCGGGTTCCGGGAGTTTCCGTTCTTCCTGGAGGGAGTGGTGCTCGTAGCCGTCCTGGCGCTGCTGACGCGCGGCCTCCACCTGGATGGCTTGGCGGATACCTACGATGCCCTGGCGGGTGGGCACGACCACGAGCGACGGCTGGAGATTCTGAGGGATCCCCACGTTGGCGCCTTCGGGGTCGTCGCCGTCGTCCTCCTCCTGCTCGCCAAGGTCTCCGCGCTGGTCGCGCTACCCGGGGAGAGCCGTCTCTGGACGATCGCGCTGGTTCCGTGCCTGTCGCGATGGGCCATCCTGGTCGTGATGGACCGGTTCCCATACGTACGTCGCGAGGGCCTGGGCGCGCCGTTCCTCCACGGCAGCGGCCCGCGGAGGCTGCTGGCCGGCTCCGCTGTCGCCGTGGTGGCGACCGTGGTCCTGACCGGTCCCGTGGGCCTCGTGCTCATGGCGGCGGCCGGCCTCGCCGCCGGAGCGGTCGGCATGTGGGCGAAGCAACGTATCGGCGGCGTGACCGGTGACATCTACGGAGCGGCCTGCGAGACGAGCGAGGCCGCGGTGCTCGTGCTCGCGGTGGCAATAACGCTGGGTGATCCGGGGGCACTCGCTTCACCCCTGCTCGCTCTGCTTGATGCCTACGCGTAGGTGGTTCCTCGTGCGTCACGGTGAGACGGAGTGGAACCGGGTCGGGCGGGCCCAGGGCCAAGCCGACCCGCCTCTGAACCGGGAGGGCCGGGAGCAGGCGGAGGCGGTGGCGGCCCGACTGGCCCCGGTCGTCTTCGAGGCGGCCTACTCGAGCGACCTGCGCCGGGCGGCGGAGACGGCCGCGCCCGTCATGCGTGGCCGGGACATCCCGATCGTCTACCGGCGCGACCTGAGGGAGCAGAGCTTCGGCGAGTGGGAGGGGATGACCTACGAGGAGCTGCAACTCCGGTACCCCGCCATGTTGGAGGAGTTGTTCGACGAGAGGCCGGCATTCGCTCCGCCGGGAGGGGAGAGCGACCTGGAGTTGTTCGCGCGGGCAGCCGGCGCCGCGGCCCGAATCGCGGAGCGGCACGCCGGAACCGATGGGAACATCCTGGTGGTTTCCCACGGAGGCACCCTGCGCGCCATGATGGTCTCGATGCTCGGGCTGCCGGTCGAATCGATGTGGAGGCTCCGGTTGTCGAACGCCGGGCTGTCCGTCATCACCACGTTCGACGAGGGCGGAGCGACCATCGACCTGCTCAACGACACCAGCCATCTGGGGCCGGGCTTCGATGCCTGACGGCTCGGACCGCACCGCAGCTCGCCCCGGCGAGCTGCTACTCATCCTCGGCGGGGCTCGCTCCGGAAAGAGCACCACGGCGGAACGCTTGGCGCGGGACGGGGGCAGGGTGCTCTTCATCGCCACCGCCGAAGCGCTTGACGAGGCGATGCAGAAGCGCATCGCCGCTCACCGGCGCTACCGGCCGGAGCATTGGGACACCCTCGAGGAGCCGATCCATGTCACCAGGGCGGTCCGGCCCCTCATCGATCGCTACGACACGTTCGTCCTCGACTGCCTGACCCTGTGGGTGAGCAACCTCCTCCTCCAGGATGAGGAGGCCTCCGATACCGAGGGCGCGGTCCTCGAGACGGTGGGGCGCCTGCTCGACCTGATAGACGCCGCGGACGGCAGGTGGATCCTGGTCAGCAACGAGGTCGGCCAAGGCATCGTGCCCGCATCACCGCTCGGAAGGGAGTACCGGGACGTGCTGGGCCGAGTGAACCAACTGGTCGCGTCAAGGGCGGACAAGGCCTACCTGATGGTGGCCGGCCTGGGCTTGGAGCTCAAGTCCCTCGCGCATCGCTCATCAGGTCCGGCCCAAGGGGATTCTCGCCTCGAAGCCGGGTGAAGGGCGGTCGCTTGCATATGATGTGGCTGAATAAGCCTGATCAGCGTCCGTGTGGTCAGAACATGAACGATCGGAGCTGGACGCAGACGAACCGATTGCTTCGTTCTCAGATTGTGAGGGATGGTGTTGGGTAGGCGCTGCCTTCAAGTCATCGTTGTCATGGCTATAGCTCTCTGGATCGGTTCTGGTGGTCTCCAGACCGTGGACGGGTTCGTGCCCGGGTTGGCCCCACCTGATGGTTTCCGGGTGCATCCCCCCGGCTTCAGCCCGGGTCGTATGTATGCGATCGTGTCGGGGATCGTGGAGATCGATATGGATGCCGGTTGCGTATGGCTGTCAAGTCCGAATGGGAACCGATACCCGGTGGTATGGCCGGCCGGGACTACGGCGCGGTCCGATCCATTCGAGATCAGGATCCGGAAGGGTCATCAAGTGGTGCGGCCCGGCGACTATGTGGAGGGCGGAG
This sequence comes from bacterium, assembly GCA_028821235.1. Taxonomy (NCBI): domain Bacteria; species bacterium. The sequence continues at coordinate 46,943 of JAPPGV010000011.1, read as the reverse complement.
GCGGATACCTCCAAGCCGACTCCGAACCGCAACGTATCGGGCTGGAACCGTTCCCAAACGAGTGCCTCCAAGGAAGAGAGGCGGCCGTGTTCAATGCCGGTTCGCCGATCGACGTCACTCGGGCAGTCGGGTTGGAAGTCGTGGAGACGCTCGCGGGTTGATTCCGCTGCGGGAGTCGATGGGGTTCGACTTCGTACCAGTGGATCCCGATACCCCCAGTGACCTGAACGATGGCAGTTGGTCGGTTCGATGACTGTACGACTGCTTTCCGGCCTGCCCGACAGGAGTTCCTGCAAGTACCGAGGCAGGTTCGGGCGACACTCCTTGGAGGTCGGGCCAAGCATGCTGGGAAGCCATACCGGGCGGGTGTTCGGATAGGGTGGGGCATACCGAGCGGTGCGTCGCGCATCCGAGGAGGGACATGCAGATCACGACGTTTCGGACCGACGGATTGGGGGACAGCACCTACCTGCTGACCCACGACGGGGGTGGCGTGGTCGTCGATCCGCAGCGGGACGTGGAGCGGTTCGAGCGAGCCGTCCTCGATGCGGGCATCCGCCTCACCCATGTCCTCGAGACCCATATCCACAACGACTACGTGTCGGGCGGGCGCGACCTCGCCCACCGGACGGGCGCCCGGCTCGTGTTGCCGGCGGCCGCGGGCGTAGCGTTCGGCCACCTACCGGCCTTCCACAACGAGGAACTCCCCGGCGGCCCGGTGGCGATCCGGCCCTTGCATACGCCCGGCCATACGCCTGAGCACATGAGCTACGCGATCCTGTTGGAAGGGGAGATCGTGGCGGTGTTCTCCGGGGGGAGCCTCCTGGTGGGTTCCGCAGGGCGGACCGACCTGCTCGGGGAGGACCGGGCGTGCCAGCTCGCCCGGCTCCAGTACCTGTCGGTCCACCGGCTGGCCGGGCTTCCCGAGGAGACCGGCTTGTATCCGACCCACGGGGAGGGATCGTTCTGTACCGCGTCGGGCGCCGGGCGGACCGTCTCGACCATCGGGACGGAGCGGCGGACCAATCCGGTGCTGGCATACCCGGACGCGGAAGCCTTCGTGGCGGGGCAACTGTCCGGGCTGCAGCCATTCCCGGCCTACTACGCACACATGGGTCCGATCAACCTCATGGGACCCGAGCCCATGATGGTCTCGGAACTCGACGTGTTGGACCCATCCGATCTGCCCGACGAAGCCAGGCTGGTCGACATCCGGCCCCGCGCCGCGTACGCGGCCGGACACATCCCGGGATCGCTGGGATTGGAGATGAGCGATCAGGTGGCGGTGTGGGCCGGTTGGCTCCTGCCCTTCGACAGCCCGGTGGTCCTGGTGGCCGAGCCGGGCCAGGACGTGGAGGAAGCGGCTCGCCAGTTCGGACGGATCGGCTTCGACCACGTGCTGGGCGTCGTCTACGGAGTCTCCGGCTGGGTGGAGGCTGGAAGCCCCCTGGCGTCGTTCGAGACCAGGACCACGGGCGACTTGGCGGCGGCTATAGCGGCTGGCGAGGACCTACAGGTGCTGGATGTGCGGTCTCCGGGGGAGCGGGCGGAGTGCCACCTCGAGGGATCCGTCTACCGCTACGCGCCCCACCTCAAGGACGGCCTTCCCGGAGGCTTGGACCGGTCGAAGGAGCTATGGGTGACATGCGGGAGCGGCTACCGGGCCTTTGCCGGCAGCGCCTTCCTGGAAGCAGCGGGCCTGCAAATAGTCGTGGTGACCCCGGGCGGCGTGCCCGACGTGCTGGAGAAGCTGTCCTGGGTGGAGGCCTGACAGACCGCTCGCTAGCCCTGATTCGTCATATTCCCTTCACGCCGACGTACACAGGCACGTCAACGCCATGAATTGATGCCTGCCACTCCAACACGGGACATGTTTCAGTACCCCCCCAGCGCCGGTCCGATCTGCGAAGGCGTGTCGAGAACGAGCGCCCCTGCCTCCGCCAGCGCCCGCCTCTTCGACGCGTACGAGCCCCGGTTTCCCTGGAAGATCGCCCCGGCATGACCCATCCTTCGATCGGGGGGCGCGGCCCGGCCGGCGATGAACGCAACCACCGGCTTGCTCATACGCCGCACGTAACCCGCCCCTTCCTCCTCCATGTCGCCGCCGATCTCGCCGATCAGGACCACGGCTTGGGTGCGTTCGTCCTGCTCCAGAACCTCTAGGGCCGCACGGGTGCGGGTTCCGAGCACCGGGTCGCCTCCGATGCCGATGAACGCCGACTGGCCGGACCCGGCGCGGACGACGTTGAGGCAGGCGAGGGTTCCGAGGCTGCCGCTGCGTGAGACCACCCCGATGGGACCCGGCCGGAAGATCGACGGATCGAAGGCGGGCATGAAGCCGACGAAGCACTCGCCAGGCGTGACCAGCCCGGCCGTGTTGGGGCCGACCACCTCGGTCCCGGCCGCCCGGGCGGCAGAGACCAGGTTCATCACGTCCCGAACCGGAACATGCTCGGTGAGGATCACCAGCTTGGATGCGCCCGCCTCGATTGCGTCGAGGGCCGCCACCTCCACGCTGAGCGGGGGAACGAACAGGACCGAGACGTCGAAGCCGGTCTCCTCCATCGCCTGGCGTGCGGTCCCGTGAACCGGAACACCGCAGTGGGTGATCCCCGCCTTGCGGGGGTTCACGCCCGCCACGATCCGGGTGCCGTACTCCTGCATGCGGCCGGTCCAGTAGGTCGCCTGGCGTCCTGTGATCCCCTGGACGAGCACGCGCTCGTGGCCCCGGATGATCATGCGGCCCCGCCTTCGGCTGCCCGGATGGCCGCCTCGATCGCCTCATCCATGGTCGGGTACGGTTCGAGGCCCAGCCGGCGGCGCAGCATCCTCCTCGCCTCGGAGGAACCGGTGCCGTCGACGGTGAAGAAGGCGGGGACGCTTGGCCGGAGCTCCAGCCACGCCCCGGTCAAGCCGTCGATCATCACGTCGGTGCGGGCGAAGGCCCCGCAGAAGTTGACCACCAGGCTCCGTACCCCGTCATGGGCGAGCACGAGCTCGAGCGCCGGGCGGGCCTTCGTGTACGCGTCGCCGCCGATCTCGAGAAAGTTGGCGGGTCGCCCGCCCAGGTGAGCGATCACGTCCATGGTGGTCATGGTGAGACCGGCGCCGTTGGCGAGCACGCCGATGTCGCCGCCCAGCTCGACGAACTGGAGGCCGAGTTCCCTGGCTGCCCGCTCCCGCCCGGTAAGCGGCTCCGGCGCGGCAGCCGCGGCGAGCGAAGGCCGGCGCGGGGCGGCGGCGCCGTCCAGGACGAGCTTGCAGTCCAGCGCCACCACTCCGCCCGAACCGGTGACGGCCAGGGGGTTGACCTCCAGTAGCTCGGCATCCGAGTCCCGCTGCAGCCGGTACATCCGCACCAGGACATCGGCGACCGCCGGGGCAGCCGCACCTACTCCCGCCTCGACGGCGAAGCCCAGGGCGGTCTCCGGGTGGAGATCGGCACGGGGATCGACGTCCAGGGTCCGGATCAGTTCGGGGTCGGTACGGGCCGTGTCCTCGATGTCGACCCCGCCACGCTCCGAGAGCACCACCCGCCGCGCCGGACCGGCCGGATGGTTGAGGACCGCGGCGTAGAGCTCAGCGGCGACGGGGATCCGCTCCTCCACCAGCACACCGGCAACCCGGTGTCCTCCGAGGCGGCTCCCCAGCAGGTCGACGGCGGCCGAGAAGGCATCGTCAGGATTCCGGGAGGACCTGATGCCGCCCGCCTTCCCGCGGCCTCCCATCGGTACCTGTGCCTTGACCATCACGGGCCCGAGCCGGGAGGCAACCGGGAGCACGGCCTCCGGCGTGGTCGCCACTTCGCCGCCCGGTACCTCTACGCCCGCCTCCGCCAGTCGGGCTTTTGCTGCGTGTTCGGGGATGTTGAGGGCCATCGGTCAATGTTGGTTGGGATCGCCGCCGACCATAACGCGAACGCAAGCCCTTTCCGCGTCATGGGTCGTGTTGGCGACCCTCGCTACCCTGACGAGGCCGACGCGGGACCGCCCCAGGGAGTATCGGACCGGCAGCTCAGCCGAACGACGGTGCTGCGGGCGGCTGTTACGCGGATCCTCATGGAGACAAGGAGGTGGTTGATGGCGCAGGTGTGCAAGATCATGACCCCGGAGGAGTGGGAGGAGTCGATCGCCGCCGGTAAGGCGTACGTTGCGGTGTCCGAGGCCGATCTGAGAGACGGGTACCTTCACTGCTCGTCGGCGGAACAGGTCCCCGGCACCTTGGCCAAGTGGTACGGCGCCATGGACAGCGTGGTGGTGGCCACCTTGGACATCGCCAAGTTGGACAGTGAAGTGAAGTGGGAGCCGAATGCCGTGGGCGAGCTGTTCCCCCATATCTACGGTCCCATCGCCCCCGAGGCTGTCGCGGGTGTGGAGAAGCTGCAGCGTGATAGCACGGGCGGGCTCGTGCCGGCAGAAGGAGGAGTGTAAATGGCGTTCTACGAGTATCGGCGTTACCAGGTAGTGCATGGACGGATGGAAGAACTCAAGGAGCGCTTCGCCGAAGCCACCATTCCCATGTGGAAGAAGGCCGGGATCGAGCCGGTGGCCTTCTTCGAGCCCAGAATCGGGGACCCCAACGTTCTCCACTACCTGCTCAAGTGGGACGATCTCGGTCGCCGCGAGGATGTCTGGGAGGGGTTCCGGGTGTACCCGGAATGGGTTGCCGCCCGCACGAAGAGTGAGGAGAAAGGTCCGCTGCTCGAGGGAATGACCAACGAGATCTGGGTACCCACGGACTTCTCGCCCCTGCAGTGACAGCCCCCGTCTTAGCGCTCGTAGGCACGCTGGACACCAAGGGCGAGGAGTACGCGTACCTTCGCGACCGGATACGGGAGGCGGGGGCGTCGGCGCTACTGATCGACGCGGGGGTGTTGGGCCGTCCTGGCGTGACCCCCGACATTACCCGCCAAGCAGTGGCCGAAGCGGCCGGTCGGAAGATCGCGGACCTGGCAGCAGCCGGAGACCGGGCCGCGGCCTTGGGAGCCATGGGTGAGGGGGCCCGGGTCATCCTTGCGGATCTGGTCGAATCGGGAAGTTGCTCGGGCGTGCTGGCCGTCGGAGGTTCTGGGGGCACCTCCGTAGCGGTGCGAGCCTTCTCGCGGCTTCCGTTCGGATTCCCCAAGATGATCGTGTCTACACAGGTGGCGTCCGCCGGCGGAGCCCTCGCCGGGGGCTCGGATGTCCTGCTCATGTCGTCCGTCGCCGACATCGCCGGCTTGAATCGTCTCACTCGACGGGTCTTGTCAAACGCGGCCGCGGCCATCGTGGGCGCGGTCGGGGCCCCTCCGGTGCCGGGCGGCGCCCGGAGCCTGGCCTTCGCGACCATGCTCGGGCTCACCACCGCCGGCGTCACCGCGGCCGGGGCCCGGCTACAGGAGTCCGGCTACGAGGTGGTGACCTTCCATGCCACCGGGGAGGGGGGGCGGACCATGGAGGAGCTGATCGGGCCCATGGGGGTGAGGGCCATGCTCGACCTGACCACCGTGGAGATAGCCGACGAGGTGGTGGGCGGGACGAAGTCGGCGGGAGATGACCGGCTGAGGACGGCCGGCCGCCTCGGCGTCCCCCAGGTCGTGTCCACCGGAGGGACCGACATGGTGCGCTTCGGACCGCGGGACTCGGTTCCGGAGCATTTCGACAACCGGTTATTCCACGTTCACAACGACCTCGTCACGCTGATGCGGACCTCTCCGGAGGAGTGCCTCGAGATCGGGCGGGTGATCGGGACCCGCTTGGCGGAGGCGGTGGGCCCGGCGGTCCTCATGATCCCGATGCGCGGGTCGTCAGCGATCTCTGTCGAAGGGAGGCCCTTCCACGACCCGGTAGCGGACGAGGCTCTGGTCGATGGGCTACGGGAGTCACTCGCCGGGTCGGACGCGGAGGTCGTCCGGATGGACGCCCACATAAACGATCCGGCCTTCTCGCAAGCAGCAGCCGACAGGCTCCTTACGATCTCGGAAAGGAACGATCGTGCCGAACAGCAATGATCTGGCCGGGACCCTGGCCGCCAAGGCACGGGCCGAAGAGGTGATCGTGGTGGCCGGCGCGGGTACCGGCCTGTCCGCCAAGTGTGCGGAGGCCGGGGGAGCGGACGCCATAGTGATCTACAACTCGGGCCGGTACCGGATGGCCGGGCGGGGTTCGCTGGCCGGGTTGATGCCGTACGGGGACGCCAACCGGATCGTCCTGGACATGACGAGGGAGATCGTCACCGTGGTCGACAGGATGCCGGTGATCGCGGGAGTGTGCGGCACCGATCCGTTCCGTGACATGGGGAGGTTTCTGGACGAGTTGGCGGGGTGCGGGATCGTCGGTGTGCAGAACTTCCCGACGGTGGGCCTAATCGACGGCGAATTCCGGCGGGCGCTGGAAGCAACCGGCATGTCCTACTCGGCCGAGGTGGAGATGATCCGGTTGGCCCGCCGGCGCGGCCTCTTCACTATGCCTTACGTGTTCACCGCCGACGAGGCAAGCGCCATGGCCGACGCCGGCGCCGACATCCTGGTCGCGCACGTCGGGCTGACCACGGGGGGCATGATCGGCGCCTCCGACCGGCGGACCGTAGCCTCTCTGGCGCCGTTGCTCGAGGAGATCTGCGGGGTTGCCGACGAGGCCGGAAAGTTCGTTCCCGTCCTCTGCCATGGCGGTCCCATCTCCGCACCGTCCGACCTGGCGGAGGCGCTGCGGCTGGTTCCGAGGCTCAACGGTTTCGTGGGCGCATCCAGCATCGAGCGGCTACCCACCGAGGCGGCCATCGTCGACCGCGTGGCCCGGTTCCGGGCGGTGGGCCGACCGGCTGTCGCGTAGCCGGGCAGCTCGCAGGAAGGGCCGGCCCGCCTCGGCCGACGGAGGCCGAAAGCAAACCGCCATCCTTCCGTGCTGCCCCCGGTTGCCCGGCAGCTTACGGGTTGAGCAGGGTGCCGAGCCGCCGGCCGGCGACCATGAGTCCGACCGATCCGATCGCGATCAGATATGCCACGTGGCCGAAGATCCCCAGGTCGAAGGAGCGGAGAGTGAACGCCCGGATGAGCTCGACCCCGTGATACAGGGGTGAGAGCTGGGTGAGCGCGCGGAGTGCGGGCGGGTAGACGTCGAGCGGGTAGAACGTGGCGCTGAACAGGAACAGGGGCAACATGAACAGCATGACCAGGTCGAAGTCCTGCCAGCTACGCATGAAGGTGCTGGCAGCCATACCGACCGCTCCGAAGGCAAAGCCGATCAGGGTGGCCGCCGGTATCGCCAGGATCGCTAGCGGTGTGGCAACCAGGCCCATCGCCGCCATGACCACGACGAAGCCGGTCGAGTAGAGGACACCGCGGAGCAACGACCAGGTTATCTCGCCGATCGCGATGTCCCATGGGCGGAGGGGAGTAGCGAGGATGGCGTCGTAGATCTTGCCGTACCGGAGCTTGATGAAGACGTTGATGGTCGCCTCGAACACCGCTCCGTTCATGGCCGACGCCGCCAGGAGAGCGGGTGCTACAAAGGCCGCGTAGCTGACAGTGGTGCCCCCCGGACCGGCTACTTCACCGACCAGGCGGCCCATTCCGATCCCCAGCGAGAGCAGGTAGAAGACCGGCTCGAAGAAGCCCGACACCAGGATCATCCAGGCCCGCTTGGAGACGAGCATGTTGCGCTCGATCAGGCGCTGGGCGCGCAGCCCGACCAGCGCCGGCGGCAGGACCCGGAGCGTCAGGGTGCGGGTGGTCATACGTTCAGGCGCCGCGAGAAGAGGCGGTGGGTCAGGGCAACCCCCACGACGAACACCAGAACCAGGTATCCGACGTGTAGCCAGGCCGGAAGGGCCGAGCCATGGCCGAGGGCTATCTGCCTGGCCAGCTCGACCGCGTGCCACAGCGGCGTCAAAGTTGCCAGGGTCTGGAGCCAATCGGGTAGCTGGGTGATCGGGAAGAAGGTGCCCGAGAACAGGTACATGGGAGTGATACCGAAACGGAAGACCGCGGTCAGCGCTTCGGTGTTCTCCCGGTTGGCGGTGAAGGCGGTCATCGGCGCGGCGGTGGCCAGGCCGATGAGGATTCCGATCGGTGCGAGGGCCAGGACGGCGGCAGGTGGGATAGCCCCCAGGGCGGCCGCTACCGCCCCGAAGATCACAGAGACCATCAGCACCCGGATGGCGGTCCAGATGAAGTGACCCCCGACCAGGCCACCGGTGCCGACCGGCGAGGCGACCACCGAGTGGTAGGTGCGGGTCCACTTCATCCCGGCGATCACCGGGAACGATCCCTGCGCCGCCCCGGACTGCATGGCGCTGGCGACGAGGAGTCCGGGGGCGAGGAAGGCCACGTAGCTGAGGCCTTCGAGACCGGGGGCGCCCGCTCCCCGGTCCACCAGCGACCCGAGGCCCAGGCCCATCGCCACCAGGAACAGGGCCGGCGTGACGAACGAGGAGAACGCCGATCCCTTCCAGACCCTCCGGTACGCGATGGCGTCCGCCTCAACCACCCGCAGCACTCCAGGTAACCGCATCGGCCCGCCCGCGTCAGTCGACCAGGGTGCGGCCGGTCAGCTTGAGGAAGACGTCCTCAAGCGTGCTCCGGCGCACCAACGCGCTCTCAGGCTGGAGGCCGAGCCGGTGCACCTCTCCCAGAGCCGAGTCGGCATCGGAGGTGTAGAGAAGCGCTCGATCGGCCAGCAACTCGACCCGATCGGCCGTCTTCCGGAGCGTAGGCCCGGCCGGCTCCAACTCTCCGACCGGGAAGCGCACCTCCAACACCTCGCGGGTCGAGTGGGTCTCGATGAGACCCCGGGGCGACCCCTCGGCGACGATGCGGCCCCGGTCCATGATCACCAGCCGATCACACAGCTGCTCGGCCTCGTCCATGTAGTGGGTGGTGATGATCTGGGTCACGCCGTCCTGCTTGAGGCGGTAGAGGCGATCCCACAACACGTGCCGGGCCTGGGGGTCGAGCCCCGTGGTCGGCTCGTCGAGGAGCAGGAGGTCGGGACGGTTGATCAGGCCCCTGGCGATGGTGAGGCGCCGCTTCATCCCGCCCGAGAGCGGGTCCACCCGCGACGCACGGTGCTCTCCGAGCTGGGCGAAGTCGATCAACTCCTCGATACGCGCCCGGATCTCGCGGCGGGGGAGGTCGTAGTACCGGCCGTAGATGTACAGGTTCTCCTCCACGCTCAGTTCCATGTCGAGCGAGTCGTCCTGGGGCACCACCCCCAGGCGGGACCGGATGCGCCTGCCGTCGGTCGCCGGATCGAGACCGAACACCCTTAGCCGTCCGGACGTCACGGGCGAGACGGCGCCGATCATCCGCATGGTGGAGCTCTTGCCTGCGCCGTTGGGCCCGAGGAAGCCGAACACCTCTCCGGAGGCGACGGAGAAGCCGATCGAGTCGACTGCGGTGAAGTCACCGAAACGCTTGGTCAGATCGGTGGCTTCTACAAGTGGTTGCATGGTCGGGGAACGTTACACGCGTTATCCGACCAGGTGTCGGTAAGCCGGCGCGCGAGCCTCCCGGCTAGCGTGACCGGATTCCGGCACGTGCGCTGATCGCGGCGGACCGCTCGGCGGCGTCCCGGTACAGGGAGCGTTCCTCTACCGCTGTTATCCAGCTGAGTTGACGGTTCCTCATCACGATGTCGCCATCGATGAGCACGGTGTCGACCTCGTTCCCGTACGTCTGGAAGACCATTGCCGAGGGTAGGTGGTGGGTGGGTGTTGTCTGGGCGTGGCCGAGGTCGACCAGGATGATGTCGGCCCGCTTTCCGGCTTCGATGGAGCCGATCTCCTTCTCCATCCCGACCGCACGGGCGCCGTTGATGGTCGCCATCTCCAGCGCCTGATCGGCTGTCAGGGCCGCCGGGTCGTCTGCCAGCGCCCGGTGGACGAGGACGAGCGTCTTCATATCCGAGAAGAGGTTCACCGTTCCGTTGCAGTTCACGTCGTCGGTGCCGACGGCGAGCGGCATCCCGGCCCGCAACAGATCGGGGACCGGGGCAACCCCCATGGCCAGGAAGCAATTGGACACCACCTGGGTGCAGCCTTTTACGTCGGCGTCCCGGAGGATCCGGATGTCCCTCGGGCTGAGGCCGACGCAGTGTCCGGCCAGGAGACGGCGGTCGAGATGTCCCCGGGCGAGGAGGTCCTCGGTGCTGCTCGGACCAGGGTTCTCGACCCCGGCCGGTCCCTGCACCAGGTGGATGGTCCACATCGTGCCGTTGTCGCGGGCCAGGCGGCGGCTGGTCTCGAACATGGTGTCGGAGCAGACGAGAGTGCCCACGGGGGAAGGCCACACCTGGATCCTTCCCCCGGCCGTGCCGTTGTAGGTTCGGATCAAGCGGTCCAAGTCAGAGAGCAACCGGTCGGTGGGACGCCAGTTGTCGACATGGACGACCTGGGGCTCCTTTTGCCGCAAGGAGCGGATCATGTCGCCCAGATGGTCGGGTTGCTCGTCGAACATCATCCGGGCCACCATCGCCCGGACCCCGGCCTCGGAGTAGGCGGCGATCGCCTGGCCGATAGAGCCCACGGTGTCGTCGGGCCACGCGTCCTCGTTGTCGACGAAGCAGGTCATACCGGAACGGATCGCCTCGACGGAGTAGAGCCGCGCGGCCGTGCGGATGTCGTCCGGCCCGTACGCCGCCAGCCCCGGATGCACCACGTTGGTCAACCAGTCCCATACCCGGCGGCCCTCGTTGGCCGCATATCCACGCAGGAGGATCTGCGGGACGTGGGTATGGCAGTTGATCAGCCCCGGAAGCACCGCCATCCCCGAGGCGTCGATGATCCGGGAACCACGGGGTGGGCGGACCTCGTATGCCGGACCCACCGCAGAGATGTGCTGGTCCTCGACCACGACCACGCCGTCATCGATGATCCGGCGGTCCGGATCCATGGTGATCACGGCTCCGCCGATGATCGACTTCACCGCCATGGTGACCTCACCCGCCGGTGTGGCGCGAGCCCAGTTCTTCGACGCGGTGGCGGACCAGCAGAAGAGAAGAGATCCGCCAGACGCCATCGACCTTGCGGTATTCCTCGTGGTAGTAGCCGTATCCTCGAGAGCTGGTATACCCCGAGGCTTCCGGGTACTCGATGATGTCCACCATTGCCCAGATGCCCCGCGCGGTGGTCTCTGAGAGTATCTTGATGTCGGGCATGGAAACCCGGTGGAAGGAGTGGCGGTTGGCGAAGTCTTCGGCGGAGCCGGCAAAGCTGTCCGCACCCCGGCCCTTCTTCCAGCCCTGGAACTCGTAGACGATATCGTCGGTGAACAGGTGGCGTAGTTCTTCCCGGCGGTTCAGGTCCACGAAGCGGCAGTAGCGGGCCTTGAGGCGCTTGATGTCTTCGATCGCCTGCAGTTGCCTTAGAGCGTCCATCGGGTCCTCTGCGTCTGGTGCCGGACATCGACCGTTACGGGAGTGCTCAACACTATAAGACGGATTGCATCTCAGGGGCCGGGAGGGAAAGGCCGCCGGCGGGGTCACCTGTTCGGTTGCGGGATATTCGGGGATTCCGGCGGTAGTGTTCAGCCCCACCGCGTGTCTCCGCCCGGAGGCGCCGGCGGTCCGGCATAGAGGGAGCGCCTTGCAGTTCGGCTTCGTCATCGACCAGACGGCGTGCATCGGTTGCCACGCCTGCACCGTGGCGTGCAAGACAGAGCATGACGTCCCGCTGGGAGTGGACCGCACGTGGGTCAAGTACATCGAGAAGGGGACCTGGCCCGACACCACGCGGTCCTTCTCGGTCATGCGGTGCAACCACTGCACCGACGCACCGTGCGTGTCGATCTGCCCCACCAATGCCCTCTTCAGGCGCGAAGACGGGATAGTCGACTTCGACACCAGCCTCTGTATCGGCTGCAAGAGTTGCATGCAGGCCTGTCCCTACGACGCTCTCTACATCGATCCCCACGACAACACCGCCCAGAAGTGCAACTACTGCGTGCATAGGGTGGAGGTCGGGCTCGAACCGGCCTGCGTGGTGGTCTGTCCGGAAGGAGCGATCATCTCGGGGGATGTCCATGACCCGACCACGCCCATCTCGCAAATGGTTCATGGCGAGCGGATGCTCCAGCGGTCCCCGGAGCAGGGCACCGCGCCGAACCTGTGGTACCGGGGAGTCGAGCCGGCCGGTATCGACCCGTTGGGGGCTGTCGACCCTGGCGACGGGGGCATCTGGCGCGATCCGGCGCCGTCGTTCATGACCGTCGAACTGACGCCCCCGGCCGGGCGCAGTGGCAACGGCGGGACAGGGGGCCGACCGTCCTCACGCCGCACTAAGGAGGACCTCCCCCCGCGCGTCGTCTACAACACCGACCACCCGATGCCGTGGGGGTGGCGTGTGTCGAGTTACTTTCTCACCAAAGGCATCTCCGCGGGCATCGTCATGGTCCTGGCGCTCTCGTTGCTGGCCGGCGCCGGCACGGACAGCACCTTCGCTCGGTGGGGAGCCCCCTTGATCGCCGGCATCTTCCTGGCCCTCACCGGTGTCCTGCTGGTGGGGGACCTCAAGCGGCCCGACCGGTTCTATTACCTCCTGACCAAGGGCAACCCCGGATCGTGGCTGGTCAAGGGCGCCTGGATCCTGGCCGCCCAGGCGGCGATCCTCGGCCTCTGGTTCGTGTCCGGGCTAGCCGGCGCAGGCTTCCTCCCCGTACTCATCTGGGCGGGGGCGGTCGTCGGTCTGGGCGTGGCCGGCTACACCGCCTTCCTGTTCGGCCAGGCCGAGGGCCGGGATCTCTGGCAGAGCCCGACGCTGCTGTGGCACATGCTGGCCGGCGCTTTCGCGGCGGGTGGTGGCGCGGGACTGCTGGCCGCGCCGGTGTTCGATCTGGCGCCGACGGTCCAGCGGGTGTTCGCCTGGGCCCTCGTCGGCGGCGCCGCGGCGCTGGCGCTTGTCGCGGTGGTGGAAATCGTCTCGCGGCACCCGACCCGTAACCATGCCGCCGCGATGCACCACCTGACGAGGGGCGCCCATGCGAGGGAGTGGTGGCTCGGTGGCCAGGTGATCGGGGTGGTCATACCCCTGGTGCTGGGAGCGGTCTTCCTGGGCGGCGCCGGCGTTCCGCTCTGGGTGGCCGAGTTGGGTGGCCTGGCGGCTCTGATCGGGATCTGGTTCGCGGACGATGCGTTCGTCAGGGCGGGCCAGGCGGTGCCGCTGTCGTGAGCGGACGCGGAGATCACCATGGATAGGGACCGGCGCGCCACGGATCGCCTGCCCCGGCTGGTCCCAGGGACGGGTCTGGTTCCCTTCCCGCCGACCGAGTCCTGGGACGACTGGGAGGAGTACGACGCCAAGGCCTGGCCCGAGCGGGTCAAGCGGCGCTACCGGCTGGTGCCGACCACCTGTTTCAACTGCGAGGCCGGCTGCGGGCTGCTGGCGTACGTCGACAAGGACAGCGGCCGGGTGCGGCGCTTCGAGGGCAACCCGGAGCATCCGGGATCGAGGGGCCGTAACTGCGCCAAGGGACCGGCGACCCTCAACCAGATGTACGACCCGGAGCGGATACTGCACCCGCTGAGGAGGGTCGGGCCCCGCGGTGGAGGGGAGTGGGAGCAGGTCTCCTGGGAGGACGCCCTCGAGGACATCGCGTCGCGGATCCGCACCGCTCTGCAGGAGGACCGTCACGACGAGATCATCTACCACGTGGGACGGCCGGGCGAGGACGGCTTCATCGACCGCATCCTCCGGTCCTGGGGGGTGGACGGGCACAACAGCCACACCAACATCTGCTCGTCGGGGGCCCGCACCGGCTACGCCATGTGGATGGGGTACGACCGGCCCTCGGCCGACTTCGCCAACGCCCGCTTCATCCTCCTGCTGTCGGCCCAGCTCGAGTCCGGGCACTACTTCAACCCCCACGCCCAGCGCATCATCGAGGCCCGCCAGGCGGGGGCGCAGGTGGCGACGATCGACCCGCGCCTCTCCAACACTGCGTCGATGTCCGACCACTGGCTGTCACCGTGGCCGGGTACCGAGGCGGCCATGCTCCTGGCCATCGCCGCCCGGCTGATCGAGTGGGATGCTGTGGATCACGAGTTCATGCGCCGGTGGGTCAACTGGGAGGCCTCGCTCGAGGCAAGGGCGCCGGATCGGCCCCGCACCTACGAGAGCTTCCTCGAACTGCTGCGCGAGACCTATGCGGATTACACGATCGAATTCGCCGCCGCCGAGACCGGGGTGGATTCTGAACGTATCGAGGCGGTAGCCAGGGGCATCGCCGAAGCGGGGAGCCGCTTCGCCTCCCACACGTGGCGGGCCGCCGGGTCGGGGAACCTCGGGGGCTGGCAGGTGGCCCGCTGCCTCTTCTTCCTGCACGTGCTCACGGGATCGGTGGGTACGGAGGGGGGCACATCGCCGAGCGCGTGGGACAAGTTCAAGCCCGACCACTGGAACATGCCACCCCCGGCGAACCGCTGGAACGAGCTGATCTGGCCGGCGGAGTTCCCCCTCAGCCACTACGAGCTGAGCTACCTGCTGCCGCACTTCCTCAAGGAGGGCCGGGGACGGCTCGAGGTCTACTTCACCCGTGTCTACAACCCCATCTGGACCAACCCCGACGGCTTCACCTGGCTCGAGGCCCTCACCGACGAGGACAAGGTCGGCCTCCACGTGGCGCTCAGCCCGACCTGGTCGGAGACGGCCTGGTTCGCCGACTACGTGCTGCCGATGGGGGTGGGCGCCGAGCGTCACGACACCCACTCCTACGAGACCCATGCAGCCCGCTGGCTCGGATTCCGCCAGCCCGTGCTGCGGGTGGCGGGCGAGCGGGCCGGACAGCGGTACGAGCGCACCTACGAGGCCAACCCCGGAGAGGTGTGGGAGGAGAACGAGTTCTGGATCGACCTCTCCTGGCGGATCGACCCGGACGGCGCCCTCGGGGTGAGGCAGTGGTACGAGTCGCCGGCCGAACCGTCCCGGCCGGTGAGCGTCGACGAGTACTACGGCTGGATGTTCGACAACTCGGTGCCCGGACTTCCGGAACACGCCGGACGGGAGGGGCTCACCCCGCTCGAGTACATGCGCAAGTACGGCGCGTTCGAGATCGACCGCGAACGCTACCTGTTGAACGAGGAGGCCGTGGGCGCCGATCAGCCGGGGGTGGAGGTCGACGGGGAGCGTAGGAGCGGGTTCACCTCTCCCTCCCGCCTGCTCGAATGGCACTCCGACACGCTGGAGTCGTGGGACTGGGCGGATGCGGCCATACCCACGTACCTCAAGTCCCACGTGTACTGGCGCGATCTCGACCTCGAGGGAGACGAGCGCATCCTGCTCCCGATCTTCCGGCTGCCCACCCTCATCCACACCCGGTCGGGCAACGCCAAGTACCTGTACGAGATCAGCCACGGCCATCCGTTGTGGATGAACTCCATCGACGCCGACCAACTCGGGTTCGAAACCGGGGACCTGGTGCGCATAACCACCGACATCGGCTACTTCGTGATGCGGGCCTGGCGAACCGAGGGGATCAGGCCGGGCGTGGTGGCCGCATCCCACCACATGGGTCGATGGCGTCTTGATGCAAATATGGGCAACGAGCGCTGGTCCTCGGCCCTCGTGGACATCCAGCGGCATGACGGCGGCTGGCGGTTGAGGCACAAGACAGGCATCGAGCCGTTCCGGTCGGACGATCCCGATAGCGAGAGGATCTGGTGGCGCGACCCCGGGGTGCACCAGAACCTCGCCTTCCCCGTCCATCCCGACCCGGTGTCCGGCATGCATGCCTGGCATCAGCGGGTCACCCTAGGCCATGCGAGCCCGGAAGACCGCTACGGCGATGTCTTTGTCGACACGGCCAGATCACACGAGATCTACCAGGAGTGGATGGGCCGGACACGTCCGGGGCCAGGCCCCGGAGGCCTGCGCAGGCCCCGGTGGCTCACGAGGCCGCTGCCACCCGTCCCGGACGCCTACCAGGCGTGACTTTCAACTCGGGGGATATGGGCCAACCGCGGCTTCTCCTCCGGGGGCGGACACCGGGAAGGTCGGGAGGGCCTCCGCCAGGGCGTCCCAATCTCTGTCGGGTACCCGTTGGGTGGCGGCGGCGATATCCTCCGCCACATCCGACGGGCGCCGGGGACCGATGAGGGTTGTGGCGATGCGCTGTTCCCGCAGGCAGAACTGCATCGCGAGCGCCCGCAAATCCGCGTCCCGGTCTCCCGCCCACTCCCAGATCCGGCGGGCCCGCGCGACGTCACGGTCCCTTAGGCTCCACATGCCGGTCGCGGCCCGGATGGCTACGATGTCGTCAGGATCGACTCCTGAAAGCAGTCCGGCCAGGAACGGGGACGCGTTGACGACCCCGACCCCACGGTCGGCCGCCTGCCCGATCAGCTTCTCGGCAGTGGTACGCAGCAGGTTGTAGTCGTAGGGTGTCTGGATCACATCGAACCTTCCCGACTCGATCGCGATCCTGAGGAACTCGTGGTTCTGGACTCCGAGGCCGATGGCGCGGACCTTGCCCTCCTCCTTCAGCCGCTCGAGGGCTGCGACCGCGCCGCCTGCCTCCAACACGGGGTCCATGGCGGCCGGGTCGTGGACCAGGGCGACATCGATGGAGCCGGTGCCGATGACCTCCAGGCTCTGCTCGATGACCCAGGTAGCTGCATCGCCGGTCATGTCTCCCGGATGGGCCGGATGGCTGCCCACCTTGGTGGCCAGCACCACGCGGTCGCGCCATCCACCGCGCAGCGCCATGCCGACTCGGCGGTCGCTGTCGCCGCCCCGGTATCCGGGCGCCGTGTCGATGTAGTTCAGACCGGCGCGGAGGGCGGCGCGAAGCGTCGCCACGGCAAGTTCGTCGACGGCGTCGGGGTCGGTTACGGCCGGGTCGGCCCCCAACGATCCCGTGCCGATCCCGACCGGTGACACACGGATGCCGGTCTGTCCAAGAGGCCGCCTTGTTAGCGCATCCGTCATTGTGAATGGTCCTCAGGAGCCGAGAGATAGAGCAGTGGTTGATGGCTAGTGATGATGGTAACCCCTTCTAGCTAGCAGCTATCCACTGGTGGATTCGGGCCTCCGCCATCGACTTGAGCGATCTCGGTGCCGTGCTGTGGGAGATCGAGGCTCCGGCGATAGCGGCCATCCGCCGGTCGGAGAACCCGAACGCCTCGCGGGCCAACTCGTACTCGCTGAGCAACGAGCACCCAAACAGGAGGGAATCGTCGGCGTTGAGGCTGACACTGACTCCGGCCGCTACCAGGTCCGGAAGTGGGTGTCTGTCCAGGCTTTCGACCGCGCCGACCGCGACGTTGCTGGTCGGGCACACGTCAAGGCAGACGTCGCTGCCTGCAAGGCGCCGGAGCAGGGCGCGATCCCGCGCGGCGGCGATCCCGTGCTGGATGCGGGCCACCCCCAGACCCAAAGTGGCGGCCACCTGGTCTGGACCGCCGAACTCTCCTGAGTGGGGGACGAGGGCCAGGCCCGCGTTGGAAGCGATGGCGAGGGCTTCGCGGAAGTCTTCGATGGGGTGCGCCAACTCGTCGTTCACCAGGCCGAACGCGCCGATGACGTCGGGATCCCCGCGGGCGGCGAGGCGCGCCTGGCGCACGCCGTCCGCGGGACCCAGATCACGGTCTGCCGCCACGATCAGTCTTGCGCCGATCCCCACCCTGTCGCGGGCCCTCCGGATCGCATCCGCCACGATGTCGAGGATCAGCTCGCCCGGCCCGATTGCCTCCCTGAAGCTGTCAAGGTACAGGGTGGGCTCCACCCACACGGCACCGTCGGCAGCGGCATCCTCGACTACCTCGAAGACCAGACGGCTCAGGTGCTCGGCATTGCGAACCGCCCGGTTCGCCAGCGTGTAGGCGGTGTAGAAGTGCTTGAAGTCGACGAAGCTCTCCGGGAGAGCCATCGCCATCCCTGCCTCCTCGGCCAGCGCGGTGAGGGTCTTCGGCCGCATCGAACCAACCAGATGGAGGTGCAGGTGGGCCTTCGGCAGCTGACGGAGGTTCCTGCGCGCCGGTCCGGACTGGGGCATAATCAGGGAGCAGCCTAAGCGGTCTGCCTGTGAGATGACGGTGTGGTATGCGTCGGCAGCGGTGTTCCTCGCAAGGCCCGCTGACGAAGGCGTACGCGCTGCGGTACGTTGAGGGGGCGGAACGCAGCGAGGGACGCGAATGGCACGCAGAACACGCCAAGTTAATCCACAGACAGACCGCTAGACAGACGGGTGTCACGTATGGTCGCAGGAGGTTCGCGGTGGACGTCCGCGGGTCGATGGCGCTGGCGGCGTTCCTCTCGCACGAGTTCGCCGGCCACTGCCTTCCTCTTCCTGTTGCCTGCCCTGCTGGTCATTGGGGTATTCCACCTGTACGGGACCGGTCGCAACATCTACCTCTCGCTCACCAACTGGACCCTGGCCGGCGCCGAGTTCATCGGCCTCACGAACTACATCGACCTTGTCCAAGGTGGCGACTTCTGGAACTCGGTGAAGGTGACCTTCTTCTTCGCCTTCGTGGTGCCGGTCACTGTGATAGTGGCCATCCCGGTCGCCTACCTTCTCCACTACGTGATCCGCAAGAGCTACCTCTACCGGCTCCTGCTGTTCGTTCCCTTCATCGTTCCCACCGTCGCCACCAGCCTCGTCTGGGGACTCGTGTTCGCCCCGAGCCCGACCGGAGTCGTCAACGCGTCGCTCCAGCCATTCGGGATAAGGCGCCAGTCGTGGATCCTCGACTCGACCGGTGTCGTCGAACTGGTGGCGGGTTGGTTCGGCGCCACCGTTCCGGGTTGGGCCGAGGGCCCGAGCATCGCCATGGCCATCCTGCTGCTGGTCAGGTTCTGGCAGATGCTCGGGTTCACCGTTCTCATCCTGTACGCGGGCATGACCCGTATCGACCCGGATCTTCTGGACGCGGCCCGCGTGGACGGCGCCAGCGAACCGAAGATCCTCCGGAGGGTGGTGATCCCGGTGCTCTCCCCGACGATCCTGTTCGTGGTGGTCGTCTCCCTGGTGTTCGCCCTGCGCGAGTTCAACACGATCTTCGTCCTGACCCAGGGTGGCCCGGCCCGGACGACAGAAACCTTGTCGATGCTCATGTACCGGCAGTTCTGGGGCGACAACCTGTTCGCCTTGGGAGCGGCCACGGCCACCGCCCTGTTCCTGATCATCCTGGTGGTCACCTGGCTCCAGTTCCGGTTGAGCCGGCGGTGGGTCCACTACACGGCGGGGACGGCGTGATGGCCACCGGCCACAATGCCCCCCAGACCAGGCTGGCAGCCCACCTTGTCCTTTTCGTGCTGTGCGCCTTCGCCCTGGCGCCCCTCTACTGGATGGTGACAACCTCCCTCAAGCCCCTTGACGAGGCTTTGCTCGTACCTCCCACCATCATTCCCGAAACGGCGTCCATCATCACCTACATCGACATCTTCCGCGAGACGATGATGGCGCGCTGGATAATGAACTCCCTGTTCGTGGCCACCCTCTCGGCGAGCGGGAACGTGCTGTTCGGCGCTCTGGCGGGCTATGCGCTGGTGCGGATCCGGTTCAGGGGACGCAGGGTGATCCTGATGCTGGTTCTGGCCAGCTTCATGATCCCCTTCGAGGCCACTTTCATCGCCAACTACGTGCTCATCAACGATCTCGGCTGGTACAACACCTACGCGGCTCTGGTCGTGCCATGGATGGCCGGGGCGTTCGCGGTGTTCATGTTCCGCCAGGAGTTCCTGGGAATACCCGATGACCTGTTCGACTCGGCTTACGTGGACGGCAGCTCGGAGGCCAGGGCCTTCTGGTCGATCGGGCTTCCCCTTGTACGGGCAGCGGCGGTGACCGTCTTTCTGATCACGTTCATCTGGTCGTGGAACGCACTTCTATGGCCGCTGTTCGTCACAGCCGATGCAGAATTGCGAGTTGTTCAGCTGGGCTTGGTCTCGTTCCAGACGGAGGGCGCCGTCTTCATCAACATGTTGATGGCTGCGGCCGTCATAGGAATACTCCCCGTGGGTATCCTGTTCTTCATCGGTCAGCGGTTCGTCATAGAGGGAGTTACCCAGGGAGGCATCAAGTAGCAAGACCACGACATGGCGACCTGCGGACGGGTGAACGTACGTCGGAGAGATAAGGGAGTAGGTATGAGAGCGAGGGCCTTCCGACCCAATGGCATGGTTCTAGGAGCGCTGTTCCTGGTTCTGGCCCTGGTTGCCGCAGCTTGTGGCGACGACGAGCCGGCCGCCACTACCGCGGCACCAGCCACAACCGTCGCGCCGGCCACTTCCGCGGCGCCTGCCACTACCGCGGCGCCGGCCACTACCGAGGCGATGGAGGAGGAGACAGAGACCACCGAGGCCGCGCCCGCCACGACCGAGGCGATGGCGGAGCCGACGACCACGACGCTCGCAGAACTCGAGGCCGCCACCATCCAGTTCTGGCACGTCTACAGCGGGCCGCTGGAAGAGGCGATGAACGAGTTGGTGGCCAGGTTCGAGGCGAAGTATCCCCAGATCGACGTGGAGGCCCAGTTCACCGGTGGTTACTACCCGACCGGCCAGAAGATCGCCGGCGCGATCGAGGCCAACGACCTGCCCAACCTGACCGTCGCCTTCGAGGACGCGGCTGTCAACTGGGGGAGGGCCGGCGTCCTGCTCGACCTGACCAGCTACGTCAACGATCCGGCGATCGGCGTCGACGTGTCCGACTTCCTGCCGGTGGAGATCGCCAGGAATACCTACCTGTCCGAGGGTGGGCAGATGCTCAGCTTCCCGTGGACGGTGGCCATCGCGGTGATGTTCTACAACCTGGACATGCTGAACGGTCTGGGATTTGACGGTCCGGCAGAGACCTGGGACGAGTTCCTCGCCCAGTGCGAGGTGATCCTCAACGACCTGAACAAGAGCTGCTACTCCATACAGGTCGACGCCTCCATGTGGAACGCCACCGGCTTCACCTTCGGGGGTTTCCCGACCATCGATGTGGAGGCGAGGGCAACGAGGTACGGCGAAGAACCGTGGACAAAGGCCCTCGACCTGTTCGCGACCCTCATCGAGGAGGGATACGGCTTCCCGACGGTCGGCCGGGCCGATGAGGCGACGGCCAACCTGAGCGACTTCGCCTCCCAGCAGGTCGCCTACATCATGACCTCCAGTCGCTGGGTTCCCTTCGTTGAGGAGGGGGTGGCCGGTGCCTTCAACTGGAGCGTGGGAGCGGTTCCCCAGGAGTTCGAGGGCGCCGATCCCGTCACGGTCCTGTTCGGGCCCAACGCGGTGGCGTTCAACACCACCGAGGCCGAGAACCTGGCCACGTGGGAGTTCATCAAGTTCCTGTCGAGCCCCGAGAGCCAGGCCTACTGGGCCGAGACTTCCGGGAACCTGCCCAGCAGGTTGAGCGTCGGTGACTCGGCCGAGTACGCGGCCTTCCTGGAGACCTCGCCTCCGATGGCGGCTGCCTGGGAGATCCTGCCCTACGCCCTATCGGAGCTGCCGATGACCGATGAGGGCAACCTCGGGCCACCCCCGTTCTCCTTCCGGGTCCTCCAGCAGGACGTGCAGGCGGAACTCCTGACGGGCAACATGACCCGCGAGGAGGCGCAGCGGAAGCTCGTCGAGGACGGCGCCACCCTGCTCGGCGAGTACTACGGGAACCTCTTCGGTTCCTAGGACCGACCTGTCTCCGACCCATCCATGCCGGTCGCCCATGATGGAGCGACCGGCACCGGGGTGGACAGGAATCCGATCTGCCGGCAGGGATAAGCTTGCCGGAAGTTGATCCCGCGGGGAGAACCGTTTTGAGACGTGAAGCCATCCTGGAGGCTCTGCGGCGCCGGATTGCCACCGGCCAGGCGGTGCTGGCGGCCGGGTGCAGCGCCGGGATAATCGCTCGGTCCGCCGAGGAGGGCGGCGCCGATCTGATCGTGGTCTACAGCACGGGACGGTCCCGCCTGATGGGCCTGCCGACCTGGCGGTTCGGGGATTCGAACCAGGGCACCCTGGAGATGTCGTCCGAGATACTCAATGTCGTGTCCGACACTCCCGTCATCGGCGGTATCGAGGCCAACGACCCCACCCGCAGGGACCTCGGCGGCCTGCTGGACCGGTTCGAGGCGGCCGGATTCTCCGGAGTGATCAACTTCCCGACGCTCACCAACATGCCCGACCAGCGCCGGAGGGCCCAGATGGTGGGTTACGGGTTCCGGCGCGAGGTCGAAGCCATCGGCTTGGCGCGGAGCCGCGGCATGTTCACCATGGCTTACGTGGCCAGCGCCGATGACGCGGCGAGGATGGCAGCCGCAGGCGCCGACTGCGTGGTCACCCACTCCGGGCCCACCACCGGTGGCAGGGTCGGGTACTCGGACGACCGATCCGTCGAAGCGGTGTGCGCGTACGCCCAGTCGCTGATCGACTCCGCTGTCGCAGAGAATCCCGATGTCATCCCGCTGCTCCACGGAGGGCGCCTGGCCACGCCCGACGACGTTCGGGAGGCGCTGCCGCTCACCACGGCGGTGGGGTTCGTCGGCGCATCGAGCATCGAGCGGATCCCGGTGGAGCGGGCCGTCCGGCATACGGTCCGAACCTTCAGGAACCTGTCCACCGGCAGCGAACAGACGTAAGGAGGCGAGGCATTGAGGGTTGTGGTAACGGGGGGCGCGGGCAGGTCCGGGACCGTGATCGCGGCCTATCTGCGTTCAGCCGGTGCCGACGTACTCACCGTGGATCTGGTGGCCCCTCGCGGGGGCGACCCCGGTTCGGACATCGGTTCGCACCTCTTCGTCGACCTCGGCGACCTCGGAGAGACGGTCGAGGCCTTCCGGGGCGCTGACGCAGTACTGCATCTGGCGGGGGTCTGGGCCCAAGGGGTGCGGACGCCCACCGTCACGTTCCAGGTCAACGTGCGGACCGCGTTCAATGTGTTCGAGGCGGCGGCCATCGCGGGTGCCAAGCGGGTCATCTGGGCCTCGACGCAGGCCGTGACAGGGAATCCCTGGGGACCCGGCAACCTCCCCGAGTACCTGCCCATCAACGAGTCCCTTGCCGCGCGGCCCCGTGGGACGTATGCGCTTTCGAAACACGTGGGCGAGCAGATCGGGCCGTATTTCGCGGAAGTCCGCAATCTGGAGGTGGTCGGGCTACGGCTCGCCTGGATGATCCATGAGGGCGGATGGGACGTGGTGCCGATGTGGCAGGAGAACCCGCTGTCCCGGCGCTTCAACGCCTTCGTCTACGTAGACGTGCGTGACGTGGCGGGGGCCTGCGCCGCGGCGCTCGAGGCACCCGTCAGCGGTTCCCATGTCCTGAACATCGGCGCCGCCGACACGTGCATGGACATCCCCTCGGCGGAGTTGGCGGCCCTGGCCTTCGAGGGTGTCCCGCTCCGGCGAACTCTGGACGGGTACGAGACGCTCGTGTCCATTCGAGCAGCGCGGGAACTCATAGGTTTCCGACCCCGATTCTCGTGGCGTGATCACCTGCCTCCACAGTGAGTAGCCGGCCCAACATCGTCGTGATCCTGGCCGACGACCTGGGCTTCTCGGATCTCGGGTGCTACGGATCGGAGATATCCACGCCGGCGATCGATTCGCTCGCACGGGACGGGCTGCGTTTCACCCAGATGTACAACTCGGCCCGCTGCTGCCCGTCGAGGGCTGCGCTGCTGACGGGTCTGCACCCGCACCAGGCCGGCATCGGACACATGACGTACACGATGTCGGACACCAACCCCGCCTACCAGGGTTACCTGAACGACTCGTCCGTCACCCTCGCCGAGGTGCTGGGGGCCGCGGGCTACCGCGCGCTGATGTCGGGCAAGTGGCATGTGGCACGCCAGCGGAACATGGCCGAGCGGGACAGCTGGCCCGACGAGCGGCCGGGCTTCCCCCTTCCGAGGGAGCGGGGGTTCGACGACTTCTTCGGGACCATCGGCGGGGCCGGCTCGTACTACAAGCCCACCTACCTGATGCGCAACGAGGAGCTACTCGACCAGACCGAGCCCGACTGGTACTACACGGATCAGATCACCGACCACGGGGTACGCATGGCCACCGAAGCCATGGACGGCGGGGAACCATTCTTCCTGTACCTCTCCTACACGGCTCCCCACTGGCCGCTCCACGCCCACCCCGACGACATCGCCCGCTACGAGAGCCACTACCGGGGAGGATGGGACTCGATCAGGACCGCCCGCCACGAGGAACTCAAGGCCAGAGGCCTCGTAGATCCCCGCTGGCCGATCAGCCCCCGTGATCCCACCGCCTTCCCGTGGGAGGCGTCCACCTACCCGGAGTGGGAGGCTTACCGGATGGCGATCTACGCCGCTCAGATCGACCGCATGGATCAAGGGGTGGCCAGGCTGGTGGAGGCCCTGCGCGAGCGAAACCAGCTGGACAACACGGTCATCGTCTTCCTCTCGGACAACGGCGGAGCGGCGGAGTTCCTGGCCGAGGACGGTCCCCTCCGGCCCGGCTGGATAGCGGACACCACGCCCGACGGCCGCCCTATGCACTACGGCAACACGCCGGACATCCTGCCGGGCGGGCCTGAGACGTTCCAGAGCTACGACATCTGCTGGGCGAACGCCTCCAATACCCCGTTCCGCCGTTTCAAGGGGTGGGTGCATGAAGGGGGTATCTCCACCCCGCTCATCATCCACTGGCCCGCCGGCATCCCCGAACCCGGAGTGGTGCGTACCCCGGCCCACCTCGTGGACATCATGCCGACCTGTCTCGAGGTGGCCGACGCCGCATACCCGGCCCGCTACCGGGATAACGACATCACGCCGTTTGAGGGCCACAGCCTGGTGCCCGCCTTCCATGATCCCGGATGGGAACGTCCCGGATCACTGTTCTTCGAGCACGAGGGATACCGGGCGATCAGGCAGGGTCCGTGGAAGCTCGTGAGCGGGGAGGAAGAACGCTGGGAGCTGTACCAGATCGACGAGGATCGCACCGAGAGCACCGACCTGGCCGGCCGCGAGAAGCAGCGCGTGGGGCGGATGGCCGGCGAGTGGAACGACTGGGCTGTCCGGGTGGGAGTCAACTTCAATCTGCGTGACGACTTGCAGGAACTGTTAGCCCGGCAACGTATCGGCGTCGGCGAGGGACGAGCCAGGTTGCGTAGAGCATGAGCGGCCCCGTGCGGATAGGCGCTTCCATCTTCTTCACCGCTGACTCGATCCAGCCCGCCGAGTTGGGGGTCGAACTCGAGGCCCGCGGGTTCGAGTCCCTGTGGTTGCCGGAGCATTCCCACATGCCGCTGGCGCAGCAGGAGGAACTCGGAGACCGTCGATTGCCCGAGAAGTACGAGGTGCTCTACGACGCCTTCACGTCGCTGGCAGCGGTGGCCTCCACGACGAGCAGGATCCTGCTCGGCACCGGGATCACCCTCCTCGGCATCCGGGACCCGATCTGGACGGCCAAGGCGACCGCCACCCTGGATCGCCTCTCGGGTGGCCGGCTCCTGCTCGGGATCGGCTACGGATGGCTCCGGCGCGAGTACGAGAGCCACGGCATCCCCTTCGACCGGCGGCGGGCGATCACAAGGGAGAAGCTCCGGCTCGTCAGGGCGCTATGGACGAGCGAGACCACCGAGTTCGCGGGAGACCATGTCCAGCTGGCGCCCAGCCGCCAGGGACCCAAGCCGCTCCAGCATCCGCATCCCCCGGTTCACATCGGAGCAGCCCTGGGTCCCGGAACCAAGGCGGACCTGGCCTCGTTGGCCGACGGGTGGATCCCCCTCGGGATGTACCGGGTGACGCCCGAGGAGATCGCCGAGGTTCAGGAGGCCGCGGCCGCCAACGGCAGGGGGCCGCTGGAGGTGAGTGTCTACCTCGACTACACCGCGGCGCACCGGATCGACGAGATGGCGGAGGCCGGGTGCGACCGGGTCGTCGTGTGCCTGCCCAGCGCGGCCCGCGCCGAAGTGCTCGAGTACGTGGAGCAGATCGCCGAAGCCTGGATCACCGAGGGTGATGACATGGAGGTCAACTGACCGTGGACTTCGGCAGGTTCGAATGGCTGAGCTTCGACTGTTACGGGACTCTGGTCGATTGGGAGTCCGGCATAAGTAGGGCGGTCAGCGACGTGCTGGAGTCTCATGGAATGCGAAGGTCCAGGGCCGAGATCCTGGCCCTGTACGCAGACCTGGAGCCCCGGGCGCAGGACTCCCGGACGTTTCTGGAGTATCGCCGTGTCCTGCGCGACGTGATGGGGATGATCGCGAAGGAGTTGGGCTTCCGGTGCACCGCGTCAGAGAGGGACGCGCTGGCGGACTCCCTGCCCGGTTGGCCAGTGTTCGGTGATGTCAAGAACGCCCTCGATGCCTTGAAGGCGCACTACCGGCTGGCGGTCATCTCCAACGTGGACGACGACCTGTTCAGAGGCACGGCCCAGGCCCTGGATGTGGACTTCGACGTCGTGGTGACCGCTCAGCAGGCCCGCAGCTACAAGCCCAGCCTCAATAACTTCGAGGTCGCGGCCGCCCGCATGGCGGTCGACAAACGGGCGTGGCTGCACGTGGCCGAAAGCCTCTTCCACGACATCGGGCCGGCAAATCAACTGGGGATCTCGTCGGTATGGGTCAACCGTGCCGGCCGGGCAGGCGCCACGCGGCGAACCGATGCCATTGCCGACCTCGTCGTCCCCGACCTCGCGACCCTCGCGGCGATCGCGCTTCCGGCGTAGGGGAGTCCGTTGCCGAGAGGCCGATCGACATCTGTGCCGGGTCGGCTCGACGAGTCCTCACTGACGAGCGTCGATTACCGGTCGGGGTCCCGCTAACCACGGTTGGTTTCTCTCCCCGCCTTGTCCCGCCGCCGGCGAGCCCAGGACAGGGCCACGCTCGAGACCACCGCCATCGCGGCCGCCAGGAAGTTGAACAGGATGTCCTCGGGATCGAAGACGCGGTTGGGCAGGAACCACTGGATGCACTCGTCGATCACCCCTACGACGGACGCTGCCCCGACCGCTACCAGGGCGGGTATCGGGACGTGCCGCCCATGGGTGGTCCGCTCCTTCAGCGCCTCGTGGATGAAGACCGCCACCACCCCGTACTCGATGAGGTGGGTGCGTTCCTCCGGGAGCGCCATCCGGACCATCACCATGTAGTAGGCGGCCGCTACGCCGAGCGCTACGCCGATTTCCGTGGCCCCGGGCCGTCTCCTCAGTGCCACGACGAGAACCGTCGCTCCGACCAGGACCATCCCCAAGGCGAAGGAGGCTACGAGTATCCCCTCGTCTCGCAGCACTCCTGCCAGGGTCCTAGCCAGGCCCAGGGTCGAGTAGATGGCCACCACGACCGCCAGCGTCCACGCCCACAGCCGCCTCTCCCGATCCGAGGCGAAGACGGACCCGGTGGGTTCCTTACCGGATGCCATGGTCATCCTCCATCCGAAGCGTCGGGTAGCCGGGAAGGTTCATGCTCTGAACGGGATCCTACGACGGTTCAGCAC
This sequence comes from bacterium, assembly GCA_028821235.1. Classification (NCBI taxonomy): domain Bacteria; species bacterium. The sequence continues at coordinate 19,585 of JAPPGV010000011.1, read as the reverse complement.
TCTTCCCATGACCGCTCGGACGCCGTGGGGGCTGCGATCTGGCATGATGTCATCCATGCCGCATCCAGAGCCGACCGAGCCTGGTCGTTCGCCGCACGGATGGTCGGTCGCCGCGGTGACCGACGCCGGACCACGCCAGGTGAACGAAGACAGCATGTTCACGGCGGTGTCGGATGACGGCTCGTGGGTGATCGCGGTGGCCGACGGGCTAGGGGGCCATGCCCGCGGGGACGAGGCGTCACAGGCGGCCGTGGGCGGCCTGCCGGAGCGGATCGGCAGCGCGGCGGACATGGTGATGGTGTTCGCCGAGGCCAACCGACGGGCGCTCGCGCTATCCACATCGTTGCAGCAGAAGGGCTATCGGGAGCGACCCCACAGTATCCCGATGACCACCCTGTGCGTGGCGGCGTGGACTCCGGAGGGTGGTCTGCGGATCGGGTGGATGGGCGACACGATGCCCTTCGTGGCGTGGCTCGGGCCGGACGGCTACTCGGGATCCTGCTGCGGTCGTCCCCATCGAGATCCCTACGGGTTCATCCGGGTTTGCCTGGGCCAGCCGCCCGAGGACGGCGGCCACGATGCCGGGCCGGTCGACGTGGAGACGGCCGGGGTGTTCGAGGACTCAGAACTTCCGGACGCTGTGATCATCGCCAGCGACGGCGCCTGGGAACCGCTTGCGGCCGAGGGTGGCGGCATGGAGTGGTTGTGGGACGACTCGCCGGCCGGTATCGGGTCGGCCTGTGACCCTGAAGCTGACGACGCCTCCGGGATCGCCGAGAGCGTTCTCGAAACGGCTCGGAGCCTCGGTTTCAACGACAACGCCACCGTGGCGGTGGCCCACCGGCGCCGGTTGCCCGACCGGTGAGGCCCGGCGTATGACCGCTCGCACCAAGCTTCCGGGCGCCGGGGACTCGGCGGGCGAGGTCGTCGCCGCGGTGGTGGACAGGGCTCGGTCGGCGATGGCCAAGTTCGCCGACTCGGACCAGGAGCGGGTGGACGAGGTGGTCACGGCGTTGGCCTGGTCGCTCTACAAGCCTGAGCACGCCCGTGAGCTGGCGGAACTCGCGGTTCGGACCACCCGCCTCGGGAACGTCGCGGACAAGATCGTCAAGAACCGCCGCAAGACCTTCGGCACCCTCCGGGACCTGAGCCGGGCCAGGACGGTGGGCCTGATCGAGGAGGATCCCGCCCGAGGCCTGATGATCTACGCCAAGCCGGTCGGGGTGGTGGCCGCGGTCACGCCGTCCACCAATCCCGCCGCCACTCCCGTTAACAAGGCGATGATGGCCGTCAAGGGCTGCAACGCGGTCATCATCGCGCCCTCGCCGCTCGCCTACGCGACCACCTCACGGGCGGTGGAACTAATGCGGGATGCGCTGGAGGGCGTGGGCGCACCGTGCGATCTGGTCCAGATCCTCCCGGAACCGGTCACCCGACGGTCCACCACGGCATTGATGGAGGCTTGCGACCTGTCCGTGGTCACCGGGTCGCAGAACAACGTGCGCAGCGCCTACCGGAGCGGCAAGCCGGCGATCGGAGTGGGCGCAGGCAACGTGCCCGTGATCATCGACAGCACCGCCGACCTCGGGCAAGCCGCCGCGGGCATCGTGGCCTCCAAGACCTTCGACAACGCCACTTCGTGCTCCTCGGAGAACTCGCTGGTGATCCTCGACGACGTATACGACCGGGCGCTGGACGAGCTTCGTAAGGCCGGGGCCTACGTGGTCGACGGGCAGGAGAAGGGTGCCATCCGGGATGCCCTATGGGCGGGCGGGAAGCTGAACCGGGACATGATCGCTCGGGATGCGGATGTCCTCGCCCGCCGCGCCGGGCTGGGCGGCCAGGCTGCGAAGGCCCGGTTGTTCCTGGTCGAGGACGAGCTGCCGGCCACCGCCGCATCCTTCGCCGACGAAAAGCTCTCGCTAGTGCTCACCGTCTACCGGGCGGCCGGCATCCGGGAGGCCATCGAGACGGTCAGGGCCGTCCTGGAGGTCAGAGGGCGGGGGCACTCGTGCGGGGTCTACACGGCTTCGGTCGACAATGCCCGCCTCCTTGCGACCGAGCTGGACGTGGTCCGGGTGCTCGTCAACCAGGCCCACGCCATCGGGAACGGGGGCAGCTTCACCAACGGGCTTCCCTTCACCCTGACGATGGGCTGCGGAACCTGGGCAGGCAACAGCATCAGCGAGAATCTGAACTACCGCCACTTCATCAACCTGACCCACCTGTCGACCACCATCGCCGAGGACCGACCCACCGAGGAGGCCCTGTTCGGCGACCACTGGCGTCAATACGGAGAATGAGCAACCTCAACTGGGCCCTCAGGGACCGCCAAACCCCGTCCGCGGCACCTTCCGGCTCTTATCATGAACGTACTCAGCGGGGCCGAGAGACCGCTCAGTAGTGCCGTCCGATCGGACGGCAAGGTTGGTGGGTACCACAAGGAGGAGAGGCGATGGCGGCCGCCGAACGCGAGAACCGGAACGTACGCTACGAACCGGAGGAGAACCCCCCGCCCGCCGTGACGGCCGGGGCCGGTCTGCAGGCCGCCACGATAATCGTCGCGCCGATCGTCCTGACGGTGGTGATCGTCGCCAGGGTGGCGGAACAGCCGGAGTCCTACATCTCCTGGGCCGTGTTCGCAGCGCTGATCGTAAGCGGCGTGACCACCGTGCTCCAGGCCGTGAAATGGGGACGCATAGGCGCCGGGTACGTGCTCGTCATGGGAACCTCCGGGGCGTTCATAGCAGTCTGCGTCGCGGCGCTGGTGGAGGGCGGACCCGCCACGATGGCCAGCCTGATCGTGGTCTCGTCCCTGTTCCAGTACCTGATGGCAGCCCGGCTCTCGCTGCTCCGTCGCATATTCACCCCGGTCGTCTCGGGAACCGTGATCATGCTCATCACAGCCACGGTCATGCCGGTCGTGTTCGACTCGCTGACGGACGTACCCGAGGGAATGTCGTCGGCTGCCGCGCCGGCCGCTGCTGTGGCGACCCTGGTCACGGTGGCCGGGCTGGTGTTGCGGGCCCCATCGGCGGTCCGGCTGTGGTCGCCGGTCATCGGAATCGCCGTCGGTTGCGGTGTGGCGGCCCTGTTCGGACTGTATGACGTGGGACCCGTGCTGGAGGCCCCCTGGGTGGGCGTGCCATCGGGCGGCTGGCCCGGACTGGAAGTCACTCCCGGCCCCGAGTTCTGGGCGCTGCTCCCTGCGTTCGTGGTCGTGACGCTCGTGGGAGCGATAGAAACCCTGGGTGACGGGGTGGCCATCCAGCGGGTTTCCCGGCGCCGCCGGCAGGCAACCGACTTCCGCGTGGTGCAGGGGGCGCTGAACGCCGACGGAACGGGCAACCTGCTTTCCGGCCTGGCGGGAACCCTTCCCAACACGACCTACTCGTCAAGCGTCTCGCTGGCCGAGGTCACGGGCATCGCGGCGCGGAGGGTCGGCGCTGTAATCGGCATCATCTTCCTGGCCGTGGCGTTCCTGCCCAAGGCGACGGCTCTCCTGATCGGTATCCCGGCGCCGGTGGCGGCCGCGTACATCGCCGTCCTGCTCGCTCTGCTGTTCATCCAGGGCGTGAAGATCGTCCTCCAGGATGGCCTCGACCATCGCAAGGCCGTGGTGGCGGGACTGGCCTTCTGGATCGGCGTGGGCTTCCAGAACCAGGTGATCTACCCCGATCTGCTGGGTAAGGGGTTCTTGGGGGTGTTGCTCGGAAACGGGATGACGTCAGGAGCGATCGTCGCCATTCTCATGACGTCCTTCATAGAGGTGACCGGCCCCCGGCGCATGCGGTTGGAGCTCGGACTCGACTCGGAAACGCTGCCGAAACTCGGAGACTTCCTCCGCAGGTTCGCCTCCAAGGTCGGGTGGGACTCGGACTCGGCGGAGAGGCTGGTCCTGGTCGGCGAGGAGACCCTGTCCAGCCTGGAGACGGCCCAGGACCAGGCCGAGGACGAGCGCCGCCTGGCGGTGGCCGCCCGGTCCCGTGCAGAGGGGGCGGAGCTCGAGTTCGTGTGCGCGTCGGACAGGGAGAACCTGGAGGACCGCCTGTCATACCTGGGCGAAGCCTCCGAGATAACCGACGTCCGGGAGATCTCGTTCCGCCTGCTGGAGCACTACGCGTCGTCGGTACGCCACCAGAAGTACCACGGGGTGGATGTCGTCACCGTAACGGTGGACGGCCCCCGCTAGCGCACGAGGGAGCATCAGCCGTCAAACCACGGCGAGGGGGGCCATTGCCTCGACGTCGGTGACTACGTCGATGATGACGGGTCGCTCCGCCTCCAGGGCGCGGTCGAGGGCGGGGCCGATCTGGCCGGGCTCCTCCACCCGGATTCCCATCGCACCCATCCCCTCGGCGAGCGCGGCGAAGTCCACGTCGGTGAAGGTCCACAGGCGGCGTCCCTCCGGGGTTTGCTCCCCTCCGTAGGCCCGGTCGAAGCCGCGGGCGGACTGGTTGCCCGAGGAGTTGTTGTTGACCACGGTCACCGTGTTGATGCCCCACCGGACGGCGGTCTCGATCTCGGCGATGTGGTACCAGAGCCCGGCGTCGCCGGTGAAGCAGACCACGGGGCGGTCCGGGGCGGCGCACTTGGCGCCCAGCGCGGCGGGGAACGCCCAGCCGAGGTGTCCGGCGCTGCGGAGGTAGCGCTGCTCGGGTGTGCGGGTGTCGAACATGCCGCCCATCCACATCCCGGCGTGGCCGGTGTCCACCACCACGCACGCGTCGTCAGGCACGAGGTCCGTCAACTCCGTGCAGATCCGCTCCGGACGGATCGGCACCGCATCCGAGCGAAGGTGCCCCAGATGTTGCCGGCGCCACGCAGCCACCTCACCTCGGGCGGTGGCGAGCCACTCCTCCCGGCTCGCACGGGTTGGGCCGGTTCCTCCGAGAATGGCGGCGAGAGCTTCCCGGGCATCGGCGTTGATCGCGACCCGCAGCGGGTAGTTGCGACCCAGCATTTCCGGGTCGATGTCAATCTGGATGGCGGGGACCCCGGGTTCCGGAACCTGCCAGAAGTGGGTCGTCATGCTGCCGGTGCTCGACCCGACGAAACACACCAGGTCGGCCTGGTTGACGACCCGGTTGGCTGCGCTCCGCGAGTAGGTGCCCACGACACCGACGCATAGGGGATGGTTCCCTGGAATCGTGTCCTTCCCGTTGAGGGAGGTCACGACGGGGATGGAGAGCCGTTCCGCAACAGCCACCAGCTCGCCTGCGGCCCAGGAGGCTCGCACGCCACCGCCCGCCACAAGCACCGGCCGCTCGGCGCGCTCGAGCAAGTCGATCGCGGCCGCCACGGCCCGCGGGTCGGGGAGGGAACGCTCAGGCGGTACCGAGGCGAATCGTGGCTCGACAGAGGGATCGAGGTCTCCCTCCTCGAGGTCGACCTGGCCTTCGTTACCGACGAACTGGAGGTGGGCCGGGCCGGGACGGCCTGACACCGCCGAGCGGAATGCCTGCCGGACCAGATCGGGTATCCGCTCCACCGAGCCAACCTCAGCGCTGAACTTGGTGACGTTGACGAAGGCGGGGAGGTCGTCCACCTCCTGGTAGACACCCTTGCCGGTTGCTACCGGGTCGCGACCTCCTGAGAGGGCGATGACGGGAGAGCTGGCCAGATGCGCGTCCCTGAGGCCGGCGGCCAGATTCAGCGCCCCCACCGCCTGGGCCATGCATACCCCGGGCCTGCCCGACATCCTGGCGTACCCGTCGGCCATGTACGCGGCCGGCTTCTCCCCGTGGGTGTGGATGCGCCGCACCCCGAACCGCTCCAGTTCCGCAAGTGTTCGCCGTAGGACGGCCGGCACCATGAAGACATGGGTCACCCCGTACCCGTCCAGCATCTCCGCCAGGGCCCTGGCCCCCGTCATCATGCCGGGCACGTTAACGGTTACGGATCGGCCCGGGAATACATCCGCCTTTGACCTGCGCCCACTCGCCGATGTGGCCACAGGTTCCGACAATTGCTGTCGGACCGGGGCCTGGGCTAAGCCAGCCGGTTTATTGGCATATTGAACGCCGCTAAAGTGGCATATAGCTTTGCCAGGGTCTGCACAGCGGAGATCGCGAGAAAGGACAGCGGGTGGTACCGGACACGATCACGCCTACCGGCTACCTAGCCAGGATCGTGGACGGCGAGATGCGTTCTGCCCTGGAGACGATGCCCGCCGTCGTGGTGGAGGGCCCGAGGGCCTGCGGCAAGACATGGACCGGTCGAAGGTTTGCCCGGAGCGCCGTGTACCTCGACGAACGCGCGAACGAAGCCCTCTTGGCCGGTATGGAGCCCGGTGGCATCCTTGCCGGAGAGACGCCACGCCTGCTCGATGAATGGCAACTGGCGCCGGGCATCTGGAACCCCATGCGCCGGGCCTGCGATGCTCGAGGCCTCAAAGGCCAGTTCATTCTCACCGGCTCCGCCAACCCTCCGGACGACATCACCAGGCATTCGGGCGCCGGCCGGATCATCCGGGTGCGCATGCGTCCCATGAGCCTCTTCGAGTCCGGCGAGTCAGACGGAAGGATATCGCTCGGCGACATTCTGGAGGGCGGGCCCTGCCAGGCCACCGACCAGGGCTACTCCCTCGAACACGTCCTCAGGCTGGCCTGCCGAGGCGGATGGCCCCAGCACATCGGAGCGAGCGTCGACGCCGCGCGTGACGCGGCCCGGGCTTACCTGTCCGAGATCACCCGAACCGACGTGTCGAGGGTGGACGGTGTCGAGCGGAATCCTCTCAAGATGGAGCGCCTGCTGGTCTCGATAGCCAGGAACGTGGCTACAGACGTCAAACACACCACGCTGGCAGCGGACACGGCGCCCGGTAACGAACAGGCGAAGTTGGAGCGGCGCACCGTTCCCCGATACCTCGATGCGCTTGGTCGCCTGTTCGTGGTGGAGCTGGTACCGGCCTGGAGACCGCACCTGGCCTCCCGGGCGCAGGCGCGCAAGGCCCCCAAACTCCACCTTGCCGATCCCTCCCTGACGGTGGCCGTACTCGACACGGGGGTGCCTGCCCTGATGCGGGATCTGCGCTTTGCCGGCCGGCTCTTCGAATCCATGGTCACGCGCGACCTCCAGGTGTACGCGGGCGCCAACCGGGCCACTCTCTCCCACTATCGCGACAGCCAGGGTCTCGAGGTGGACCTGGTGATAACCCAACGGGACGGCCGCTGGGCGGCGGCGGAGGTCAAGCTGGGCGGCCGCGACGCCATCGACAAGGCCGCGGAAGCTCTCATCAGGCTCCGGACCAGAGTCGACAGCGCCTCGCAAGGTGCCCCGTCGCGGCTGATCGTGGTGACCGCCACCGGCTATGCGTTCGAGCGCCCCGACGGGGTGTGCGTGACACCCATCACGTCGCTGGGGCCGTGAAGCCATCACCGCGACGGAACTACATCGACGTGGAGCCGAGAATCTGTGGAACCCTCCAATTTTGACAACGTGCCTTTCAAAAAACACCCGAAATCGAAAGTGTGGCTTTCAAAATCGCAGGTTCTGTGGCGGGGAACGTGGCCACGCGCAGGGTGCTCGATACGGAGCCGCCGGACCTTATCGCAATCTCGACCTCGAAGCTCGCCTGGCTCCTCGACACTTGACCTGGGGATCTGAGCCCGGCAAGCCGGGTGGTCTGTAGACCCGGATCACGGATAGGATTTGCCGTTCACCGGACCACTCCACGGGGGCTGCATCATGTCTCGGGACACTTCACGACTGCGTGGTGGTGAAATGGGCCTCGATCGGGGCCGCATCTTTAGAGCGGTTATGGTGCTCGTGTTGCTGGCAGCGGCATGCTCGTCACAGGACGATGCTGCCGGTGGGGAGGTCGCCGAAACGGCCGGCACGACTGCGGCCTCCACGGTGAGCGAGCCGGCCACCACCACCTCTATTTCCGCCCTTAGCGAGCCGGCTACCACCACGTCCACCGCGCCCGGCGCGACGGTGACGACTGGTTCTGATCCGAGCGTGGCGACCACCATCACTTCCGTCGCAGGCACGGATGCTACGAACGACCCGGACAGACAGGCCGAAGGAGACGCGGCAGAACCGGTCGAAGAGACTAGCGCCGCGGGTAGCACGGATGGGAGCCCTGCGGTGCCTGAGCGCACCGTGCGGTGGATCGAATGTGAGTATGAGGGGCTCGAGTGCGGCGTGGTGACGGTGCCGCTCGACTACCGCGACCCGGATGCGGGAGAGTTGGCGCTCACCATCGCCGTGCACCGCGCCACCGATCCGGACCGGCGCATCGGCTACCTGGTGGTGAACCCCGGAGGACCTGGCGCCAGCGGCATCGATATGGCTGCGTGGGCGCTCGAGGGTCCCGGCGTGATCTTCACCGCACCGGTGCTCGAACGGTTCGACATCGTCGGCTTCGACCCCCGCGGCGTGGGGCGCTCGGAGCCGCCCTTCGTGTGCGGCGAGCCCGGGGCGCAGCTCGCGCTGCTGTCGCAGGTGGAACTCCCGTTCGACGCCGCCGAGGAATTCGCTGCGGCCGAGGAGGCGGCGCTGCTCTGCGTGGAGTCGATGGGCGCTGCGGCGGGACTATTGCACAGCGAGTACGTGGCCCACGATATGGACGAGATCCGCAAGGCGCTCGGAGCGGATCAGGTCAGTTACTTCGGCGTGTCATACGGCGCCGCCCTCGGCGTCTGGTACGCCACGTTGTTCCCCGAGTCGGTGCGAGCCATGGTGGTGGACGGCGCGGACAACCCGCTGGACGACGTCAGCACGGTTGAGGCGCGCGTAGCCAACGTGATCGACGAGCTCCGCCAGTTCGAAGTGCTGCTGGGGGAAGCCCTCGACGCGTGCGATCAGCCCGAATGCCCGATGTACAACGACGGCGACCCGCGCGGGTATTTCAAGGAGAACGTGGGCGCGCTCGACGCGGTGGCCGAGGCTACGGGTGGGAACCCGCTCGCCGGAGCACTGGCGATCATCACGCCGCTGTACAGCGAGGAAGCTTGGCCCTACCTCTGGATTGGCTACGCGTTACTGGTCGAGGAAGACGATCCGTCCCTCCTCGCAGAGTTGGCTCGGTTCCAACTCGGGGACAGCCACGGCGGGACCACCTTCGTGGAGCACGTCAACTGCCTCGACTCCTGGGTGCTGCACCCGCAACTCGATCGCCACGTGCGGCTGTCCGACGAGACGGCGATGGAGGAGGCGGTGCGCCGGGAGCTGCCGCTGCTGGCCCACCTCGAGTTCACGGCGCCGGGAACATGCCCGTTCTACGACCTTCTGGATCGGGCCGCGTTCGGTGGAACGCTCGACGGCGGCGATGTACCGATCGTGGTCATCGGCAACCCGCGGGATCCGGCAACGCCGCTCAGCGAGTCGGTCGAACTGGTGGAGGAGACGCTGTCGAACGGCTACCTCGTCCAAGCCGAGCACTTCGCGCACGGCGTGTATCCCAACAACGAATGCGCCAACGAGATCATCCACCGGGCCCTGATCGACCTCGTTCTTCCCGAGGAGCGCACCACGATCTGCTGAGCGGCCGGGTGGGAACGAGCCCGGTCAGGCGCAGATGGGCTGGCGGGCGTTGGCCTCCCATCGGGCGTTCAGGCGCATCGGCGTCAAGCCGTCGGCGATACGGTCCCGGGCGTCCCACCACAGGTTCGCCCACTCTTCGGGGTCCGTGACTACCTGCTCGCGGCGGGTCTGGCTGCGGGCGATGAAGCCGGGGAAGACGGATCGGCCGGTGGGTTGGCCGATGGGCTGGTAACGGAGGTCGAAACTCCACCGTATGTCGTCGCTGTGGTTGTCCAGGGAACCGTGCTCGGTCAGCTTGTGCAGGAGGATCGCGCCCCCGGCCGGCACCTCCATGGGAATGACCCGGCCGTCGTCGATGATCGACTCGGGGATGTAGATCTCGGCGGGGAAGACCTTGCCCGGACAGTGAAGGGTCATCTCCTCCCGATGGCTGCCGCGTTCCACGATCAGGCACCCGTTCTCGAGGGTGGCATCCGTCACGGCGAGCCATATCGTCAGCATGTCGGTCTCGTCGGCCTCGGTATCGATCACGGCGGAGTCCTGGTGCCACAGGGTGGCGGCGATGTTGGCGTCGAGCGCCGCCTCCGGCAGATGGCGGACGGGCGGCTTGATCCGGGTGTGCTGGACCGGGTTGGAATAGATCTCCGGTCCGAGCACCGACTCCACGATGTCGAGCAGGCGCGGGTTGGTGAGGAGGCGGAACACCTCGGGCCCGGCGTTCATGGTGTGGCCGTGGTCGAGGTCCTCGAGCAGCGGGAGGGAGATGTCGAGGTGCTGGTAGAGATCGTACATGTCGTCGAGTTGCTGCATGGCCTCGATGTAGCACTCCGAGAAGGTGGTTCCGGTAAGCGGCCGCAGCTTTCCCTCGAGGGCCAGGTCGGCTGAGACCCGATCGACGATCCTCCGGTACTCGGCTTCGATCGCGGCGAGGTCCTCTCCGGTCAGAACATCTTCTACGATCAGGTACCCGTCATCGTGGAACCGGTCCGACTGATCCGCCGTGAGCCCGGCCATCCTCTCACCTCCTCGCCTGCCGGTGAGGCGTGACTCTACATCCGCGCGCACCGCTCAGGGCGGCGCGATGGCTGTCTCGGTGAGCCGGCCTAGGGCTTGGCGAGGTGGTAGCCGACGCCGGACCGGGTGAAGATGTATGAGGGATTCCTCGCGTCATCTCCAAGCTTCTGGCGCACGTTCTTTATGAACGAGCGGAGCAGACGTTGGTCGGCCGGGTGGTCTTCGCTCCACACGCTCTGCAGAAGCTGGGCGTGGGTCAGCACCCGTCCGGGGTGCCTGGAGAGTTCGAATAGCAGCTTGTACTCGGTTGGAGTGAGGCGCACCGGCTTGCCCGACATCGTTACGGCACGCTCCAGGTGGTTGATGACCAGGTCGCCGTATGCATAAGGCTCCACCCCACCGTGCGGGTACGTTGCCGCGTGGCGCAGCGCGGCTCCGACACGAGCAACCAACTCCGCGGGTGAGAAGGGTTTGACAACGTAGTCCGCCGCACCCAACTCGAATGCCTTCGCGATGTCCTGGCCGCGCCCACGCCCGGACAGGACGATGACCGGGGTGTGCGAATCGGTACGGATTCGCGTCAAGAAGTCGAACCCGGCGACTCCGGGCAAGACCAGATTCAGCAGCACGAGTTGTGGTCTCTCCGACTGCAGCATGTCGCTCGCCTCGCCCACGTCGCCGGTCACCATCGGTGTGTAACCGGCCTCGGCGAGGGTATTGCGGACGTAACGCAGTATCTGGGGGTCATCGTCCACCACCAGTATCCGATTGCTGTTCCGGGCCGCTCGTTCAGAGTCCACCCCGTCGCCCGTGTGATCGGGTCGGAAGCTCTGGATGGAATCGTCGACAGTCGGGATCGTGAACCTGAACCGGGTTCCGCTTCCCTCCTCATCGTTCTCGGCCCAGATACGGCCTCCATGAGCCTCCACGATGCCCCGGCATATTGCGAGGCCCAGGCCGTGGCCGCCAACCCGGTGGTCTCCCCCGGCCTCGATCCGGGAGAACTTCGTGAATAAGCGAGGCAGGTGTTCGCTGGCTATGCCCGAGCCTTCGTCGCTGACCGAAATCACGACCTGGGAGTCGTGTAGCCAGGCTGTAACCCGGATGGGAGACCAGTCCCTGGAGTATTTCGACGCGTTGGAGAACAGGTTGTGCAGCACTTGGACGATCCGCTTACCGTCCGCTGCGACCCGCGGCAGGCCCGGTGTCACATCCACCTCGACACTGTTGCGGTACCCACTGCTGAGGAAGAAGTTCCTCGCCTGGTCGATCACGGCTGCGACGTCGGTGGGTTCGGTGACGACCGACAGGGTTCCCGCCTCTATGCGGCTCAGGTCCAACAGGTTGTTAATCAGGCCCCGCATATGGTCGGCCTGTTCCTCGATGATGCGGAAGAACTGGCGGGTTTCGGCAGGATCGAGCGGTGACGAGGCAGCCAGCACGGTGGCGGCGGAACCCTTGATCGAGGTCAGCGGCGTTCTCAACTCGTGGCTGACCATCGCCAGGAAGTCGGTACGGAGCCGCTCCAGTTCCTCCAGCGAGGTGATGTCCTGCATCGTGACCACGACCGCGATCAGGTCATCCTCCTCAGAGAGAACGGGAGTCGTATTGACGAGCGTGGTCACCTGGTCGCCGGATGGAGGGCCGATCACCAGCTCCTCCGCGTAAACGGTTTCGCCGGTTCTGGCAGCCCGTTCATGGGGAACCTCGCTGGTCGGTAGCAGCGTTCCGTCCAAGCGCCGGAACTGGACCCGCCCAAGAGCCTGCGCGCAGTCGGCCCCGTCTCCGGATTCGCAGCCGATGATGCGGCGCGCCTCGTGGTTGATCTTGACCACTTCCCGCGTGACGGCGTCGACGACCAGCACCCCAACCGGGGATGTGTTCACGAGGGCCTCGAGATCGGCTTTGGCCCGCCGCTCGTCGCCGTACCGGCGGGCGTTGGCTATGGCCGCTGCCGCGTGCGCGCCGAACATCTTCACGGTCTCCTCGTCCTCGAGGGTGAACTCTCCGCCTACTTCTTTTTCGCCGACGTAGATGTTGCCGACATGCCTGTCCCGATTGCGGATCTGCATGCCCAGGAAGGCCTTCACCTTGACGGGAAAACCAGGGAAGCCGGCCGCGGCGGCGTGGGCCACAAAGTCCCGGGTCCGAAGTGGTTCCCGGAGTCCCTTGAGGTATGCGACGAGGGCGGGCCCGGAATCGTAAGCGAACAGCCGCTCGGTCTCCTCTTCGCTCCAACCGGCCAACAGCACGTCCTGAAGCTCGCCCTCCGCGCTGTACGTGGTAAGCATCGCGCGACGAGCGCTTGTCAGCGATCGGACGCCGTCGACCACCTGCTGTAGGACCGTCTCGAGGTCTAGATCCTCGCTGATGCGCAGGATCGTCTCGGTCAGCCGGGAGACACGGGTCCTCAGCATCTCGTTCTCAGCCCGTAGCCGCTCGCCTTCGTCTAAGCGGGTCACGTGGCCACCGAGAGAGTCGCCTCGCGGGACTGTCCATGGCCCCTACAACGTTTCGCAGCCAGCCGCGCCACTGCCCGCCTCATTTTCACCATGCCTTCATACCTATCCTTTACTTCACGTGCCCGATTCTCCACACCGCGGCGCGGCGCTTCGCGGTTCCGTACCGGAGTTCCTGGTTGATGGCGCCCGGTAGCGCCCGGTTGGCCGCTGCGATCACCGGCTGGGCGGTCTACCGCGGAGGATTGGACCTGTCGAGACCGCGCCGCGCGCCAGCACCGACCCTCCTTCTCTCATTGTATTGGTGAGAAGCCGCAACTGATACGAAGTGAATCGATCCCCATACGTCAGCGGCAATAGTGCAGAGGAACTCACCATCGTGCATCGTGCCGGTGGGTGCCCGGCTGTTGGTCGCATGCGGCCGCCAACTCGACAACGCGGTCACCAGGATTAGACCAGCGGTTCGGGTTCGAGGGTCAGCAAGCCGGCGCGCGGGGCCTGGCCGGCGGCGAGGCCGGTTCGTTCCGGCCGCACCGGCGCCGGCACGGGAGCGCCTATCACTATGGGTGGAGTACCCTTCTGGAGCCGGGGTGGGCGAGGCGGCTCCTTGGCGTCTCATGCCGGTCCAAGAGAGAACCGGCGCGCCTCCCGGCTGCGTACGGAGGAGGAAGAAGATGGTCCGGATGACCGCCAGCGAGGCCTTTGTCGAGAGCCTTGCCGCTCAGGGAGTGACCGACGTTTTCGGCATCGTCGGGTCGGCCTTCATGGAAGCCCTCGACATTTTCGAACCGGCCGGGATCAGGTTCTGGCCGGTGGCCCACGAGCAGAACGCCGCGCACATGGCTGACGGTTACAGCCGCGTCTCGAACCGGCACGGCGTCTGTATCGGTCAGAACGGTCCGGGCATCACCAACTTCGTCACGGCCATCGCTGCTGCATTCTGGGCCCATTCGCCCGTAGTCGCCGTAACCCCGCAAGCCGGTTCCTTGGGAGAGGGTTTGGGTGGTTTTCAAGAAACGGACCAGATGCCGATTTTCTCGAAGATCACCAAGTACCAGGTCGAGGTCAAGCGCTTCGAGCGGATCGCGGAGCTCACCCATAGAGCCTTCACGTTGGCGATGGCGGAGCGGGGCCCGGTGCAGATCAACATCCCGCGGGACTTCTTCTACGGGGAAGCCGACTTCGACATCAGAGAACCGCTCGTGATAGAGCGCTCCTCGGGCGGCTCGGCCGGCCTGGCCGCCGCAACGCGGTTGCTGGCAGAGGCCCGTTTCCCGGTGTTGATGGTGGGAGGGGGCGTCGTGATGGGCGGTGGGCAGGCCGAAGCCGTGGGCCTGGCCGAATTGCTCGGTGCGCCCGTGATCTGCTCGTACCTCCACAACGACGCCTTCCCAGCCGGTCACGACCTGGCCTGCGGGCCGATCGGGTACCAGGGCTCCAAGGCGGCGATGCGGATCGTGTCCCAAGCCGACGTGATCCTGGCGCTGGGCACCAGGTTGGGACCCTTCGGCACTCTGCCCCAGTACGGGATCGAGTACTGGCCGGAGGACGCCCGCATCATCCAGGTCGACTCCGACCACCGGACCCTGGGGCTTGTGAAGCCTGCCGAGGTGGCTATCCACGGCGATGCCGGGGCCGTGGCCGCCGAGTTAACCCGGCGACTGGCCGGCGTCGAGCTCGCCTCGGACAGCACCCGCGACGACCGGATGGCCCGGATCCGGGGCGAGAAGGAATCCTGGCGGCGGGAACTGGATTCGCTCTCCTTTTCGCAGGACGTCCCCATCGCTCCCCGCACCGCCCTGCGGGAGTTGGAACTCGCCATGCCTGCCGACTCGATGGTCACCACCGACATCGGGAACGTCTGCTCCGTGGCCAACTCGTACCTGAGCTTCGACCGGCCCAACAGCATGTTCGCGGCGATGATGTTCGGGAACTGCGGCTACGCCTTCCCCACGGCTATGGGGGCGAAGGTGGCCGCGCCGGAACGGCCTGCCATTGCCTACGTAGGGGACGGCGCCTGGGGGATGAGCCTGGCGGAGGTCATGACCTGCGTGCGGGAGAACATCCCGGTGGTGGCCTGCGTGTTCAACAACCGGCAGTGGGGCGCCGAGAAGCGCAACCAGATCGACTTCTACGACGACCGCTACGTGGCGACCATGCTCGAGAACCCGAGCTTCGCGGCCATCGCCCGAGCCATGGGGGCCCGGGGCGAGGTGGTCGAGAAGCCGGGAGAGGTCGGCGACGCCCTGCGAGCGGCTGTCGAATCAGAGCGGCCCACCGTGCTCGAGATACAGGTGAGCCAGGAGTTGGGCGAACCCTTCCGTAGGGACGCCCTGCAGAAGCCGGTCCGGCTGCTGGAGAAGTACGCCAAGTACAGCAGTGAGTAGGCCGGTGGGACGGCTCGAGCCTTCCGGCGGTCCGGCCCGGCACACCCTGTGGACACCAGGATGGGCCAAGCTTCCAGATGCTGCTAGTCGGCTGCCGGCGCCGCGGCGACCACGAGCGCGTCGGGCAGTCCGGCGGCTCTGACCATTACGCTTGGAACAGATGCGACGGCCTCCTATTCGCATGCTGGATGTAGGTGGAACTCCTGCCGAGGTGGGTCGCGTCCATGGCAGCACGTTTGCGGCGGAGATCCGGGAGTACACCGAGGAGCGGATCGGGTTGGTGATGTCGGGGCTGTGGACCGGCGCGCCGGTCCGTAGACCGATGATTCTCGAACTAGCCGAAGCTTGCCTCGAAGCCCATGAGAGGCAGTCATCCGTCCTCTACACAGAGATGTCGGCGATGGCTTCGGGGGCCGGGATCAGCATGGCGGAGGCGGTGGTGGTGGGCGGATTCACCGACTTCGTGGACACGGTGCGGGCGCACCTCGGTGACGAGACCCCCGCCCCCGTAACGGTGGAGGACGACTGTACGGCGTTCATCGTGCCGGACCACCGGGCGGGAGGGGCCGGTTTCCTCGGGCAGACGTGGGACATGCACGCTTCGGCCACCGACCATGTGATCCTGATGCGCACCAGGCCTGACGACGGGCCGCGGGCCCTGATCTTCACCACCGTGGGGTGCCTCGGGCAGATCGGTATGAACGAGCACGGGGTGTGCGTGGGCATCACCAACCTGACCGCTTCCGACGGGCAGATCGGGGTGACGTGGCCTACCGTGGTCCGCCATTCTCTTCTCACCGAGACCGCTGCCGATGCCCGGGACGTGATCCTGGACGCGGATCTGGCGGGAGGACACAACTACCTGGTCTTCGACTCCGAGGGGACGGGCTTCAGCATCGAGGCGATGCCCAGCGCCAGACCTGTGACAACCCTGTCCTCCGAGACGGTGGTCCGCACCAACCACACGCTCGACGAGGCCACCCGAGCGGTCGAGACGGAGCGGCCTGCCGACCTCCAGGACAGCTCGCACCGGCGGCGGTTGGCCGCTATCGACCACCTGGACCGGGCCGACCTCAAGCAGGAAGACCTGATGGACCTCACCCGCCACGGGGTGTGCCAGGTGCCCTCGCCTCCGCATGAGGTGGAGACTTCCGGGGCTACCGTCATGCGACCCAGGACCAGGGACTTCTGGGCGGTATGGGGCCTCCCCAGCATGAATGACTACGTACCCGTCGAGTTCCTCTGACCACGGAAGGGCCGGCATGCCATCAGCTGTTCCAGCCGTAGGGCTTCATCAGATCACCAAACGGTTCGGTGACGTCATCGCCGTGGACAGCGTCGATCTAGAGATAGCCGACGGCGAGTTCTTCGCGCTGCTCGGCCCTTCCGGATGCGGGAAGACCACCACGCTCCGCCTGATTGCCGGACTCGAGTTCCCCACCACGGGCAGCCTGCGGATCTTCGGCGATGAGGTGGGCACCCTGCCGCCCAACCGGCGTCCTGTCAATACCGTCTTCCAGAACTACGCCCTCTTCCCCCACATGACCGCCGAGGAGAACGTGGCGTTCGGATTGCGGATGCGCAAGATACCCAAGGCAGAGGTCGAGCCGCGCGTCCGGGACGCCATCGCCCTGGTCCACATGGAAGGCATGGAGCAACGCCGTCCCGACCAGTTGTCGGGCGGTCAGCAGCAACGGGTGGCGCTGGCCAGGGCGCTGGTCAACAGCCCGAAGGTGCTGCTCCTCGACGAGCCCCTGGGAGCGCTCGACCTCAAGCTGCGCGAGGCCATGCAGCTCGAGCTCAAGGCGCTCCAGCGTGAGGTGGGGATCACGTTCGTGTTCGTAACCCACGACCAGGGGGAAGCCCTGGCCATGAGCGACCGGATCGGGGTCATGGACGGGGGCCGGCTTCTCCAGGTCGGCGCGCCCGAGGAGATCTACGCCCGCCCGACCAACCGCTTCGTGGCCGACTTCATCGGGCAGGCCAACCTGCTGGACGGGATGGTCACGGGACCGGATCGGGTCACCCTCACCAACGGCGTCACCATCGCCGCTCCCTCAGACATCCAACCCGGAGGTCGGGTTACGGTCAGCCTGCGTCCGGAGCAGGCTTTCCTGCACCGCCAGGGCGGGGCGCCCGAGCACCACGCGTCCGTGGACGGCCAGGTGGAGCAGGTCACCTACCTCGGTAATGCCCTGATCTACCGGGTGTCCTTCCAATGGATGCACATCGACGTCCGGGAGGAGAACCGGCCCGGCGGGGCCTCGGTCGGCGCGGGTGACGATGTGACCGTGTCCTGGGAGCCCTCCTCGGTAGCGGTGGTACAGGACTAGCGGAGTGACTCTGACCGCCGTCCCACCGCCCTCCGGCCCGGGACCGGGAGGCGCCGGCGCGGCATTGCCGGAGGCCACCCCCGAGTTCGAGCGGGCTGCCGCGCGAGCCGACTCCAGGCGGGGGTTCCTGCTGTCGCTTCCCGCCTATGTCTACCTCCTACTGTTCTTCGCCATCCCGTTCGGGATAGTCGTGATCTACTCGGTGGCGACCCGGAACACGATCGGCGGGACCGATCTGGCCGGCTGGAACCTCGACTCCTACCGGCGCCTGGCCGAGCCGATCGTCCGCGACATCCTTTTCCGGTCACTCTGGATCGCAGTGCTCACCACCCTTATCTGCCTGGTGGTGGCCTATCCCTTCTCCTATTTCATCGCTACCCGCACGCCCACGGTTCGAAACATCATGCTGGTGTTCGTGATGATCCCGTTCTGGACCAACTTCCTGGTGCGCAACTACGCGTGGCGGGTGATTCTCGGGTCGGACGGCCCCTTCGCCGCCGTCACCGAGGCGCTCGGTGTGGGGCGCCAGGAGATCCTCTTCACCCACTCGGCAGTGATCCTGGGCCTCGTGTACGGGTTCCTGCCCTTCATGGTCCTGCCGCTCTACGCAGCCATCGAGCGTATCGACGGGAGCCTTATCGAGGCCGGCCGGGACCTGTACGCGTCGGGCGCCCAGACCTTCCGGCGGGTGCTGCTACCGCTGTCGATGCCTGGGGTACTGGCCGGCTCGATCCTGGTGTTCGTGCCCAGCCTGGGCGCCTACGTCACCCCCCAGATCCTGGGCGGCGGCAAGTCCACCATGCTGGGGTCCTACATCGTGGTGCAGTTCCTGACCGCTCGTAACTGGCCCCTTGGAGCGTCCCTGTCCTTCGTGCTGATGACCGTGATGCTGACCGCCACTCTGATCTACTTCCGGGCTGGAGGACGGAACCTGTGATCCGGGGGAGGCGGCCATGATGGGCGCTACGGCCCGGCCCGGCAGCGTCACTGCGTGGGCATTGTCGGGTACGGCCTGGCTCGTGTACGCCTTCTTCTACGCCCCGATCGTCCTGCTGGTGGTGTTCTCGTTCAGCGACGACCGCAACGTGGGGCGATGGGGTGGCTTCACCCTTTCGTGGTACGAGCAGTTCATCGACCACTCGCAGCTCCAGAACAGCCTGTGGGTGTCCATCCGGGTGGCCCTGCTGTCCACCGCCATCTCGGTGGTGCTGGGGACGCTGGCTGCGCTGGCGCTGGAGCGGTTCCGGTTCCGGGGGCAGCGGGTGTTCGACGCTCTCCTCTACCTGCCGATCATCATCCCGGACGTCACCATGGCGGTGATGATGCTGCTGTTCTTCTCCGAAGGGATCCGCATCGCCGAGCTGCTGTTCGGCCTCGACCTCACCAAGGGTTTCACCACCATCACCATCAGCCACATCGCCTTCAACGTCAGCTTCGTGTCGGTGGTGGTCCGGGCCCGGCTGTCGGGTATGAACGAGCAACTCGAGGAAGCCGCCCTGGATCTCTATGCCAACCGGTGGCGCAGCTTCCGCTACGTCACCCTGCCGCAGATCGCCCCCGGCATAGCAGGCGGCGCGCTACTCGCCCTCACCCTGTCGCTCGACGATGTGGTGGTCACCCAGTTCGCCTCCGGCCCGGGTTCCACCACCCTGCCGGTGTTCGTGTTCGGCATGATCCGCCGCGGTGTCACCCCGCTCATCAACGCCGTCTCGGTCATCATGCTGGCGGCCTCGATCGCGCTGGTGATCCTGTCGCTCGCCACCCAACGCCTGCGCACCGGAGAGACCGGCCGGAGCCTGGGAGCCCGCCTGCGAAGCCGATCCGAGTAGTGGTCTGTCTGCGAAACAACCTGGCGTGGTCTGGCGGTCATCGGTGTCCCGTCGCTGCGTTCCGCTTCCTTGAC
>JAPPGV010000010.1 GCA_028821235.1 bacterium | reverse complement strand
GAGGAGGCGATCAATCGTCTTGCCGAGGCGGGTATCACCGCGGGCTGTGATTCCGGTGGTGGCTTGTTCTGTCCGGGTATGGCGGTGAGTAGGGCGCAGATGGCCACGTTCCTGGTGAGGGCTCTCGGGCTGGGAGCCTCGACATAGCCTCTGGCCACGGACTCCTTATCATCACCTAGAAGCTGGTAACTACCAGCTAGCAGCTAGCGACTAATACAGTGCCGGGTGGGTACGTTCCTCGTCGGTGAGGGCGGCGTCGGCGATGCCTCGGGTCAGGGCGGCCCGGAACGCCGGCAGGTCCACGACCACCGTCACCATCTGGAACCCCCGTGCCACGCGGTCCGCCGCCGTGCCGGGCGTCGCCTGGATGCCGGGACGGACGCCGTGGCGGTTGCAGGCTTCCACGATGTGATCGAGCATGTCCAGGAACGGCTGGGCGGCGGTACCCGGCTGGTATCCCATCGCCACGGCCAGGTCCGAGGGCCCGACATACGCCACATCGATTCCCGGAACGGACAGGATGTTGTCCAGATCGGCGATGGCTTCCATGGTCTCGATCATCGGCATGCAGGCCACTTCTTCGTTGGCGCGCTGGTAGTAGTCGGCGCCTTCGGTGATCAGTGCCCGGCCGGCGCCGATACTCCGTACGCCCACCGGAGGAAAGCGGGTGTACGAGACCGCCGCGGCCGCCTCCTCGGCCGAGTTGACCATCGGGATGATGACACCCATCGCCCCGGCGTCAAGCACGCGGGAGATGTTGGCCGTGGACAGTTCGGGCACCCGCACGATCGGTGTGACACCGCCCGTGTTCAGCCCCGCCAGCATGCGGACCGTGTCGTCGAAGCCGATGAAGCCGTGCTGGCAGTCGATGACTACGTAGTCGAGATCGTTGGCGGCTACCGCCTCCGCCACCAGCTGGCTGGGAATCGATACCCAGCTACCCAGCGCAGGCCGGCCCGCCGCCCATTTGGAACGGAGTGGATTTGGTCGCATGGCGCCGGATATTGGCACGCCGATTCCGCGTTGCCTAATCCCCGATCACGGTCCTGGCACACCCGCCGCGAGCCGGTAACGTGATCGCGTATGGAGGAGGGCGCCGCGCCTTTGCTGTTTCCCATTGGTCACTCGACCCGAGGAGGTCCGCCGGTGGCGACGCCCGTTGCGCCCGCTCATTGGGCCGGTCGCGATAGGCGGTCGGGAGCGGACGGCTGATGGAAGCCTCTCCACCCCGGAGGCGTGCGGCCGTCGCGGTGGCAGTCGTGCTCGCATTGCTCGTGGTGGCGATCGGAGTTTCGCGGCTGGTGTTCGAGGACCGTGAAGTGACCGCGTCCGGTGATTCCTCGGATACGTCCGCTCCGAGCGTCGCTCCGGCCACGGTCGGTACGACCGCGGCGGTAGGCACGACCACGGCAGCCGGGGTGACTACCACCGTCCCGCCGAGCACCGAAGCCCCCGTGGCAACGACCGCGCCGGCGGTCACCGAGCCGATGGATCCGCCGCCCGTGCTGAGGCAGGAACACCCGCCTCTCAAGGAGATCGACGGCTGGCTGCAGTCGGACGTGACCTCCCTGGAGGAGTTGCGGGGCAAGGTGGTGATAGTCGAGTTCTGGACATTCGGCTGCTACAACTGCAAGAACCGCCTCCCTTATACCCAGGACATCTACGCCGCCTACCGGGACCAGGGTCTCGAGATCGTGGGTATCCATTCCCCCGAGTTCGCCTACGAGAAGGAGGTGGACGCCATAGTGGAAGCGATGGACCGGTTGGGGGTGACCTGGCCCGTAGTGCTGGACACCGATCGCCGGACCTTCCGGGAATGGCAGGGCTCGCCCGCCTACTGGCCCCGCACCTACGTACTGGACCGCTCGGGCCGGGTGCGCTTCGATCACATCGGTGAGGGGGCCTACCGGGCGTTGGAGGACACAGTGGTGGCGCTTCTGGCGGAAGCCCCGTGAGCCTCCTGGTCGAAGCGCTCCGGTCCGCGCTCCTGCCCTGTTCCTATTCGATCCTGCTGATGGCCCTGGTGCTCCTCGGCCTGCGGAAGAGGGGCGAACGAGCCGAGGTGCTGGGGCTTTTCTATCTGGGGACCGTGCTCCTGGCCTGGCTTCCGCTGGCAGGCGTCGACCTGATGCTCGACCACCGGCTGGGCGGGGCCGTCGTCCTGGGAGCGGGCCTGGCTCTGGCCGCGGCGCCGTTCCGGGCCGGCACGGGCGGCGCCGCCCTCGTGGGTGCCTTCGCCGGCGCCACCTGGGTGCCCTGCGTCGGTCCTCAACTCGGCTCGGTCCTGACCAGAGGCCTGACCGAGCCGGCCGGCGCGGTCCTCCCGATGGCCCTGTACCTGGCCGGGGTGATGGTCCCGTCGGCCCTGATCTACCTGCTGGCCGCCAAGGATGCCGGCTCTGCGAAGTTCCTGGCGCGCCCCCGCGTAAGGGTCGGCTTCAAGGTGGTGGCAGCCCTGATTCCCGTAGCGGTGATAACCGGCGCGTACGACCGTCTGGTCGGCGAGTTGGCCCGCCTCTCCAACCTGTAGAGGCCGAGCACATCGCTCTGACCTGTAGGACAGAATCCGTCTGAGTTGTAGGATGAACTCTGTCTAACCTGTAGGATGAACTCTGTCTAACCTGTAGGATGATGCCGACGAAGCTCTGAGGAAGGGGCAGACCGGGTATGGAGAGGAGGCTTACGCCAGGCGGCTACCTGCCGCGGCTGGTCGACGCCGAAGTCCGGGCTGGGCTCGAGACCTCTGCGGCGGTGGTCCTAGACGGTCCCAAGAGCTGCGGCAAGACTTGGACGGCGCTACGACACTCTCGCAGCGCCGTCATGTTCGACCGCGACCCGGACGCTCGCCTGTCTGCGGCGGTGAACCCCGTCCGTCTGCTCGAGGGGCCCTACCCCCGCTTGCTGGACGAGTGGCAGACAGCCCCCGAAATATGGAATGCCGTCAGGGGCGCCTGCGATGACGGGACCGGCCCCGGTCGCTTCATCCTGACCGGATCGGCCGTACCGCCAGACGACGTGACCAGGCACTCCGGCGCTGGCCGTATCCGCCGGATCCGGATGCGGCCCATGTCGTTGCTCGAATCGGGTGAGTCGACCGGTGAGCTGTCCCTCGCTGGCCTTCTCGACGGCGGTAGATGCGACGCTGGACGGCCTGATGTGGACTTCGATGGCGTGGTCGAGGCGGTATGCCGTGGGGGATGGCCCCGCCTGCTCGGGCTTGCCCCGAGGCAGGCCCAGGCAGAGCTCCGGGGTTACCTCGACGAGATCTGCCGCACGGATGTCTCTGCGGTCGATACGACACCCCGGGATCCGGTAGGGGTCAGCCGTCTGGTTGCCTCGTTGTCGCGCAACGTCGCCACGGAGGCGTCGGTCTCGAAACTCTCGGCCGACACGGGCGGGGAGCGGCCGGTCAACCGGACCACCGCCACGGCCTACTTGGCAGCCTTGGAGCGGCTGTTCGTGGTGGAGGACCTACCGCGCTGGCCTACCCACCTCCGCTCACGCCAACCGCTCCGTGGCGCGCCCAAACGCAACCTGGTCGACCCCTCTCTCGCCGCGGCTCGGCTCCGGGCCACTCCCGCGCGATTGGCAGTCGAGCTGCGAACTCTCGGATTTCTTTTCGAATCGCTGGTGGTCCGTGACCTGCGCATCTACGCGCAGGAGGCCGACACGGCCGTGTGGCACTACCGGGACGCCGATGGAGTCGAGGTGGATGCCATTGTCGAGGCCGGCGACGGCCGGTGGGTTGCGGTGGAGGTCAAGCTCGGCGGCGCTCGGCTCATCGACGACGGAGCGTCCTCCCTGCTCGGGTTCCAGGACAAGGCCGAGAAAGACGGGCTGCGACCGCCCGACAAGCTGCTCGTGGTCACCGCCACCGGTTATGGATACGAACGCGCAGACGGCGTGGCGGTCGCTCCCGTCACCGCACTGGGTCCGTGAGTCCGCCTCCTTACACGTAGGGTCACACCCTCCGCTCCTCCCCGGCGGATGTGCCCGGTTTCGACCGGGTCGATCCGGTCTAGCATGCTTGCTCGTCATGGGTATTTCTCCGTCCGATACTCCGGGGACCGGCGCGATGCGGGCCAACCCGCATGGTGGGAACGCGCTGGGGATCGTGGTCCAGGAGGTGGCGTTCCCCGCCGGCTTCGGGCTGCATACCGGCAACATCGGGATCAAGGACCGGACCGAGGACGTGATGATCCTCTCCGCCCCACCGGGAACGACGGCGGCCGGCGTCTTCACCAAGAGCCGGTTCTCGGGGCCGAGCGTCACGCTGAGCCGGAGTCATGTCGCCGACGGTCGGGCGCGGGCGGTGGTGATCATCTCCAAGAACGCCAACGTGGCCACCGGCCCGGTGGGCGATGCGAACGCGGCCGAGGTGGCCGAGCTGACCGCTCGGGTGGTGGGGTGTGACACCCCCGAGGTGATCGTCGCCTCCACGGGCGTGATCGGCGTCCAGTACCCGATGGAGCGGATCCGCACCTACATGAATAGCCTCCAAGACGGCGGCGGCCATGCCTTCGACGAGCCCGGTTCGGCCACCGCGGCGGCCACCGCCATCATGACCACCGATACCCACGCCAAGGTTGCGTCCGCCCGCGCCGGTCCGGCTCGGGTGGTGGGCATCGCCAAGGGGGTGGGGATGATCGAGCCCGACATGGCGACGATGCTGGCGGTCATAGCCACGGATGCGGCCGCCGATCCGGCCTCCCTGGATGCAATGTTCCGGCGGGTGGCGGACCGCACGTTCAACGCCGTCAGCATCGACACCGACACCTCCACCAGCGACATGGCGGTGGTGCTCGCCTCGGGCCGGGCCGGACCGGTGGACGGGGCCGCCCTGGAGGCCGCCCTGGGCGAAGTATGCCTGGAGCTGACCAGGCAGTTGGCGGCCGACGGCGAGGGCGCCGAGACGCTCATCGTGGTAACGGTGGACGGCGCCAGGGACGATGCCCAGGCCAAGAGGGTTGCCAAGTCCATCGTCAACTCACCTCTCGTGAAGACGGCGGTCCATGGTCGTGATCCGAACTGGGGCAGGGTGGCCATGGCGGTGGGGAAGTGCTACGAGGATGACATCCTTGCGGAGCGGATCACCATCCGCTTCGGTCCCACAGAGGTGTATCCGGCGCCGATCACCCCCTTGGTGCTGCAGGACCTGGAGCGTTACCTGGCGTCTCCGGAGGTGCTCATCCATGTCGACCTCGGCGTGCCGGGGGACAGTTCCCGCTCCCCGGGCAGGGGCTCCTTCACCGTGTACGGGTGCGACCTGACCGACGGCTACGTGCGAATCAACGCCGACTACACAACCTAGTCGTCAGTCAATAGCCTCTCTGGAGCACAACCAGCAACTAGAAGCCACCGACCGGCAACTAGTTGTCTGCGGGTTCGGGGATCAGCAGCACGGGCAGGCTCGACCTGGCGGTCACTGTCATGGACACGCTGGTCCAGGACATTTCGTTGAACAGGCGCCGGGTGGCGCCCATCACGATGGCGTCGGCGCCCACCCGCTCGGCGGTGTCGATGATGGCCTGCGCCACGTCGTCCGCCTCCACGAACAGCGTCGCCGTCTCGATATCTCGAAGCCTCAGCGCCGCCACCACCGGAGCCACGATCTTCGCGCCCCGCTCCTGTATGTACCGGTCGGCCTCCCGGGCGGCGCGGTCACGGTCGGTCGGGCCCGCCGGAGCGTCGAAGGGCTGCCACGAGCCGTCCTCGAGCTCATCGAGAAACTCGGCGGGGGCCTGGGTGACGTTCATAACGGTGGCGTTGCCCCGGGTGCCTACCAGCAGCTCCACGAAGTCGGCGACCGGCCCCGGCGGTAGTACTCCGGCCGTAGCGATCAGCGCGTCCATAGGGGCAAATCTACAGGCAGACCACAGGCTACGGCCGCATAAGCCCGCCCAAAGTGCGCATCATCCTGCTCGAGCGCAGTGTGCTCCCGGGTTGGGGTCGGTCACGGTGGCTCGGCGTCGGCCAGACGGGTCACCCGGACGTCCACGTCGAGGCCGGAGTTGGCGCCTCCCTCCACCACCCCTCGGGTTGGCGGGACATCGCGGTAGTCCCGGCCAACCGCCGTCCGCACGTAGCGGTGGTCGGTAAGAGTCCGGTTGGTCGGGTCGAACTCCACCCATCCGAGTTGCGGGAGCCGGCATTCGACCCAGGCATGGGTTGCGGTGCTGGCCGGTCCCGCCCCGTCAGCCGGAGCATCCTCGACGTAGAGGTAGCCGGACACGTAGCGCGTGGGTACACCCCATGATCGGGCGATCGCGATCATGACGTGGGCATAGTCCTGGCACACCCCTTGCCGGGTCGCCAGGATCTCGTCTATGGGCGAGTCCACCGATGTCGATCCCGCCACGTACTCGAAGTTGTCGTTCAAGGTCGACGCGAGCGCCGCCAGATCGGTCAGCGGGTCGGACCCCGGCCCGATTCCCGTCTCGGAAACGAACTCGGTGAGGGCCGGAGTGGGACCGGCCCCGGGACTCGGGTGGGTGAATTGCCAGAGGTCCAGGTCGGTGGTCCAGAATCTCACCACCTCCCACGCCTCCGGCTCCAGGCTCTGCGGCAGGGACGGCGGGGGCGCTACCTCGACGGTGGAGACCGATACCACCTCGAGGGTGTCGTGCGTCTCGTTCACGGTGAGGACGTGGCGGGTGTTGCCGAACGGGTCGACCTCGGTGGTCAGCCGCCCCGGTGGGGAAGTGGTGATTCCGAACTCAAGCACCTGCTGGCGGGCGCCGTCGAGCGGCCGGAGGCAGAGCGACATGGTGCATCTTCGGACCGGCGAGCTGTAGGCGAACCTGGTGAGGTGCTCGATCCGGTAGCGAGCCGCACCAGCCGGGCCCGCAGCCGGGAGGCTCACTGGTCGAACTGGCCGAGGCGAGGCGGCCGGGCCATCACGGGATAGTCGAAGTAGGTCTCGGTCACCAGATCGTGGAGCCGCCGGATGGCGTCCCTGAACTCGGCGAACAGGCCTTCGGGATCGGCCGTCCCGGGCCAGGCGGAACGAAGCAGGTCCGACAGGTGGTCCGCCTGGATCCGGGCCTGGGAGGTGGCGGTGCGGTCGGGACCCAGTCCGATCGCCGACAACTCCCGATGCAGTCCCAGCACCGACATGCTCAGCGAGTCGGGAAGTTGCGGATTGGAGACGATCAGGTCGAGCACCCGGTTGGGATCGACCTCCAGGCCGTCGCCCTGCTGGTATGCCTCGAACGCATGAAGCAGCCGGAGCAGGCTGGTCCAGTAGGCATCGGCGGGAACATCGAACAGCCGCACCGCGGCGATCTGGGCGCTGAGCAGCGAGGCCACCAGCTCGGCCCGTTCCAGCAAGCTGCCCATCCGGATGAAGTGCCAGCCCTGGTCCCGGTACATGGTGGAGGAACTGACGCCCCGGAAGGTGTCGATGTCCGCCTCGACTGCGGCATAGAACTGCTCGGGCGTAGACGCCCAGATGTCCTGGATCTCGATGTCGCGGAGACGCAGGTATGGCCGGTTGAGGGATGTCCACATCTGCGCCGAGATGCGGTGGCGCACCTGGCGGGCGTTCTCTCGAGCCTGGGCGAAACAGTTCCTGATGGAGTCGGGAGTGGTGGGTTCGAAGGTGAGGTCGTCGGCCAGGGTGAAGGAGTCGGCCAGGGTGTATTGCTCGTCGGCCTCGGTGTCGAGGGGCCCGGGGTGCGGTTGCCTCCCCAGCGCGCCATAGATCCGGTGCCACCCGAAGTAGATGTCACGAACCGGGCTGTCCACGAGTGACTCCGTCTGCTGGCGCATCAGCCGGGCCAGATGGGCCGCCCTCTCCAGGTACCGGCCGATCCAGTAGAGGCTCTCGGCGCTGCGGGCCAACATTCCTAATGGTCCTCTTCCAGTACCCAGAAGTCCTTGGCGCCGCCCCCCTGGCTGGAGTTGACCACCAGGCTCCCCTTGCGCAGCGCGATCCGGCAGAACGCCCCCGGCACGATGCGGGTCTCGCTTCCCGACAGGATGAAGGGCCGCAGGTCGACGTGGCGGGGCTCGAGGCGGCCGTCGATGAGGCAGGGCGCCCGGGACAGGGCCAGCGTGGGCTGGGCGACGAAGCCGGCCGGATCCTCCCGGAGCAGGGATGCGAACCGGTTGCGTTCCTCGGCGTCCGCATGGGGGCCGACCAGCATCCCGTAGCCGCCGGACTCGCCCACCCGCTTCACCACCAGATGCTCCAGGTTGTCCAGGGTGTACTCCAGATCCTCGGGGCGGCGGCACAGGTAGGTGTCGACGTTGGGGATGATCGGCTCCTCCGCCAGGTAGTAGCGGATCATGTCGGGGACGAAGGCATACACGCTCTTGTCGTCAGCGACCCCCGTGCCCGGAGCGTTGACCACCGACACGTTGCCGAGCCGAGCGGCATGGAGCAGGCCGGGAGCGCCCAGCAGCGAGTCCGGGCGGAACACGAGCGGGTCCAGGAAGTCGTCGTCGATCCGGCGGTAGATGACGTCCACCCGTCGCAGACCCGTGGTGGTGCGCATGTAGACGTAACCGTCCTCAACCACCAGGTCCCGGCCCTCCACCAATTCGGCGCCGATCTGGCGGGCCAGGAACATGTGCTCGTAGAAGGCCGAGTTGTAGACGCCGGGGGTGATCAGGGCGAGTGTCGGGTCGTCGCAGCCTTCGGGCGCCATCTCGCGGAGGGTCTGGCGGAGGACGAGTCCGTAGTTCTCCACGGCGCCCACCCGGGAGCGCCGATAGAGGCGGCGCATGGCCGACTTGGTGGCCTTGCGGATGGCGATCATGTACGAGACACCCGAGGGAACCCGCAAGTTGTCCTCGAGAACCCGGAAGCCGTCCACGGTCCGGACCAGGTCGGTGCCGCAGACAGCCACCCAAATTCCCCTCGGGGCTTCGAATCCCCGCATCTCGACCCGGTACTGGGGGCAGCCGAAGATCATGTCCGGTGGAATGACTCCGTCGGTGACGATCCGGGCCGGGCCGTATATGTCCCGGAGGAAGGCGTTGAGAGCGGCCAGGCGCTGCTCGAGTCCCCTTGCCAGGCCTCGCCATTCCGAGCTCCCCATCACTCTCGGGATGCAGTCGATCGGGATGATGCGCTCGTCGGCCTCGTCGTCGCCGTAGACGGTGAAGGTGATGCCCTCATGGGTGAAGGATCGGGTGACCCACTCGCCGACCGCGTTCACGTAGTCGTCAGAAGCCCCCAGGAGAGTCTCGTACAGGTCCCTGCCATGGGGGCGGGGCGTCCCGTCGTTCAGGAACAGCTCGTCATAGATGCCCGCGT
The DNA here is from genome assembly GCA_028821235.1 of bacterium. Lineage (NCBI taxonomy): Bacteria > bacterium. Next base: position 257 of record JAPPGV010000010.1, on the reverse strand, counting down.
CGAGGTCGTAGTCGTGGAACTTCATGCCGTCGAACCCGGCGTGGGCGCCGGGCCGATCACCCCTCTCCAACGGTTGGTTCGCTGCCTGCCGGCCACCCTCGTTCGGATCGATTGACCGGTGCCGGAATCATACTGAACGCGGAACCGGACGACTCGGGCAGGGTGTAACGTGGACTCGAGGCCGGATCTAGGAGGAACTTGGTAGAGGCGGCATTGATCAACCGGGTCACCTGGATGATCCCCAACGCCCTGGCCTT
>JAPPGV010000009.1 GCA_028821235.1 bacterium | reverse complement strand
CGCTTACCCAGGTTCGTGTACTGCAGGAGGTAGACGCTCCCGAAGAACACGAGCAACGCCGCGATGGTCAGCACGATCCCCGTGAACAGCAGGTTCTGCGAGAGCAACGCTCGGAACAGCTCGCGCATGGTCAGCCCCCCTCCCCCAGGTATTCGGACCCGTCGAGGGTCGCCCCCCTCAGATACCGGACGATGAGATCGAGGTCTTCGGCGGACAGGACCATGCCGAAACCGGGCATCCGACCAGAGCCCACACCGTTGACCCCGTAACCCACGCCGGAGGTCGACCCTACCGAGATGAACTCGTACATGTCCTCGGCGGTCAGGAACTGGGTGAGCGCGCGACCGCCCCTCAGCGACGGTCCCAGCGCCCCGGAGGCCTGCGGCTGCTGGAAGGAGGGACCGGCCGAGTAACCGGCGGTGTGGCAACGGGCACAGTAGGCGTTGTAGAGGTTCACCGCCCGATCCGCCGCGCCGGCATCCCCGCCGAAGGAGGCATCGGCCACCGCCTGGACATCCACCTCCCAGTGGGCCTGCCGGGCCGCGGCCCGGAGGAATTGGAGGCCGAACCCGGCCTGCTCAGCCAGGACATCCTGGTTCTGGAAGGTGATGGTCAGGGACGTCGCCCCCGATTCGAGGTCGCCGACGGATGTGGCCGCCGAGGTGGCGTCGCCGATCCCGATCAGGGTCTCGGCGTTGCGCGGATCCAGCGTGACCGCCGTGGCCAGGTACCCGGCTGCCTGGGCCTCGGCGAAGATGGCGGTCAGGCCGGTCTCGGTGACGTCGGACAGGCCGTCCCCGTCCGTGTCGATACCCTCGGCCGCGCCGTCCAGCAGGTACCGGGCTCGCTCCGCTATGTCGCCGAGGGCGGCCGAGGATGTCCCGGAGGTGCGGATCGTCTCGATCAGCTGCTCCTGCTCCGCGATCTGGTCGCCCACCACATCGGCTGCGCCCTCCCGCCTGCTCAGGGCACCCGCCAGCAGACCGTCCGCCTTGAGCAGGGCCGCGGTCTGGTCCACCTGATGCGACTCGATGTAGTTGAGGAGGTCCTCGACCTGCTGGCTGTTGAGCGGGCCGCCCCCCTCGAGACCCCACGGTGGCATCGGCGTGTTGGCCCGGCCGTAGACGATCCAGAACATGGCCTCGTCCCGGTCATAGCGGTAGAACAGGTCGTCCAGCGCGGGCGACGCCCAGCCGGCCACGTTGACCTGGGAGCGCTCCTCCAGGAAGGAGGCCACCCCGCCGGCCAGGTTGGCGCCGTGGCAGTCGCCGCACCCGAATTCCAGCCACACCTCGTGGCCCCTCTCCAGCGAGGCCTCGTGAAACTCGTCCACGAATCCCTCCTGGCGGTCCAGTTCGGTGAGGTAGTAGATGGGCATGGCGAGGGTGAGAAACCCGGCGGTCACCACGGCCCCGACCAGGGCTCGATCGAGCCGCCTGGTCTCCATCTCGTCGTCGGTCTGCGAGACTGACAGGTTGGCGGGCACCGGATCCTGGCGTTCGCGGCGCGACCCCGACCCCACCAGGTAGGCGAACCAGGCGATCGCTCCCAGGGCAACAATCGTGACGACGAGTGTTGACACCGGCTATACCGCGGTGGGGGAGTTCAGGGCGATACAGGAAGGGCCCTGGGGGTACTGCACGGTCTTGGCGATCGCCCGGGCCGACTGGATGATGGTGCCGGTCTTCACGATGAGACGGCCGTTCTGGTCCTCGACCGCGAACCGGTCCAGGTTGCGGGGGGCGGGACCGGCCTCGTACTCCCCCACGTAGTTGTACTTCGAGCCGTGGCAGGGGCATTCGAAACCCTGGGAGGCGTCACACCAGGGGACGCGGCAGCCGAGGTGCACGCAGCGCTGGAAGAGGGCGGTCAATCCACCTGCCACCACCCCGGAGCCCTCGAACTGGGAACGGGAGATATCCGAGTCGGCGAAGGGCACGATGTAGGCACGGGCCTCGGGCACGAACTTTGGCAGGATGGAGCCGTCGTTCAGAACCACCTCCGCCTGGAGGTCGGCAATGGCTCCCACGTCGATGTCGGACCCGAAGCCGCCCGACAGGCGGGGCCAGAGGAAGGCCAGGTAGGAGATCCCGTTCAGGCCCACGAAGGCGCCGAAGGTGGCCCCGAGAGCCCGGGTGAAGAACTGGCGACGGTTGACACCGGCCTCCTGGGGGGAGAGCTCCTCCACCCGCATCACCTCAACCGCCTGCATGGCCGCCACCGGCTCCTCGGACTCCTCCTCCGCCGCATCCTCCGCAGCTGTCTCCACCGTCTCCGTTACTTCCACATCGTGGTCGGCAACGGCCTCGGCAGGCCGGACCACCATCGGCGCGGCCAGGGCCGACCGGTCAGCCTTGCGCGTCTCGCGCGACAGGCCGGCTCTCCACGACCGGGCCTGCCGGCCGGGAGACTCGCTGCGGCGGTAGGCGATGACGAAAGCGCCCAGCACCCCCACCAGCACGATGGCGGAGAGGGCGACGATCAGGAGCTGGACTGTCGTCATTCGAAGTGCACCCAGTCCTTGAGATCGTCGAACCAGATCCCGTCCGCCCATGGATAGGTGAAGTTGAAACCGGGCCCCCTGAACAGTGTTCCCAGCAATGTCAGGGTGGCCGAGCCGGTGAGGAACAGGGTGAACAGCATGATGGCGAACTTACGGTCGGAAGGCTTGGTGGAGGGATTGCGGTCCACGTAGGGAATCGCCATGAAGCCCAGCAGCCCGGTGATGGTCGGGATGATCACACCGGCGACCTGGGGGTCGTAATAGGACAGGAGCTCCTGCAGGCCCAGGAAGTACCAGGGCGCCTTGGACGGGTTGGGCGTGGCGTTGAAGTTCGCCAACTCCAGCAGCGGCGCCTGGAGGATCACCGACAGGACGATCAGTACCGCCGTTACCACCATCAGGGCGGAGAACTCGGCGATCATCAGGTGGGGCCAGGTGTTGACCTTGTCGGTCGGCGTCGCCTTGACCTGCTGGATGGCCTTGGCCTTGACGACGGTGAGGAGACGCTGGGGCCGCACCCCTTCAGGGACCTCTTCGGGCGGCGCCACCGGACGGAGCGTTACCTGGGTTGCTCCCCCGCCGTTGTCCGAGACCGGTGGCGGAGCGGCGGGCGGGGCGGCGGGCGGCACTACCTCCGGGGTCTCCGTCGCGACCGCTGCGGCGACCTCGGATGCGGGCGGGGCCGGCTCGGGCTCGGGGGGAGCCGGGGGCGGTGGAGGGGCCGTTTCGGCGACCGGTGGAGGTGGCGCCGCCGCGGGAGCGGGCGGAGGCTCAGGAGCGGACGGAGGCTCGACGGCGGGCGGCGTCGATGCAGGAGGGGGTGGCGCCTCACCGCGCATCTCGGCCAGGACCTGCTCGATCGGAACACCCAGCGCCTTGGCCTTCGCCTCGGCCGAGCGTCGGAGCAGGTGCTCTGGTATCTGAGCCATCGGAGCCTCAGCAGTCCTTACCTAGCAGGCCCGCGGCAGGACCCATGTCCGGGATGGCGGTCGAGAATGCCGCCGCGCGCCGGTATCCGGCCGTGAAAGCCCTGGTAGGCGCGTGAAGGTCCACAGCAACGGTCATCGAACCACTCCTACAACGGCCCCGAGATGCCGCCGTCCTTGCGCACCCTCCAGAAGTGCACGGCCATGAAGATGACTATCACGAACGGTAGGAAGAGGACGTGCAGCACGTAGAAGCGCAGCAGCGTGTTGCCGGTTACCTCGATACCTCCCAACAGGGCGAACTTCACCTGGTTTCCGAACATGGGCGTGAAGCCCGCCATGTTGGTTCCCACCGTCACCGCCCACAGCGCCAGCTGATCCCACGGCAGCAGGTACCCGGTGAAGGAGAGCAGCAGGGTGAGGAGCAGCAGGACCACCCCGACCACCCAGTTGAACTCCCGGGGCGGCTTGTAGGCGCCGTGATAGAAGACCCGGGACATGTGGAGGAACACGGTCAGCACCATGAGGTGGGCGCCCCACCGGTGCAGGTTCCGGACCAGCGAGCCGAAGGCGACCGACGTGGAGAGAGCCTCGACATCGATGTAGGCGGCCGGCGCGGTCGGCCGGTAGTAGAACATCAGGAATATGCCGGTGATCGTCAGCAGGATGAAGAGGAAGAAGCTCAGCCCGCCCAGGCACAACGTGTACGAGAGCCGCACCGCATGGCGCTTCACCTTGACGGGATGCAGGTGGTAGAGGACGTTGTTCATGATCACGTAGGACCGGTTGCGGGGGCTGTCGCTGTAGCCCCGCTTGAAGGGTGATCCAGGACGGAACATCGACTCCCAGAAGGGGCTCGCCCGGAAGGCGTCCGCCGCCTCGCCGACCCGCTCCCTGACCTTCAAACCGCCGTTCAACATCCGCTCTTCCTCCGCTCTACCAACGCATTCCGTAGGTGTACCCGTTCTTGAAGTCACGGGCACCGGTATCCAGATCCCATGGGGCGCGCTCCACCAGACCGGCGTTCATGGCTGTGTCCGACACCGAACCCTCGAACTTGCCGAGGGAAATGACATTGGTGGGGCAGCGATCGATGCAGAGCGCGCAACGGGTGCACTCGTACTCGTCGACCACGAAGAAGCCCAGGTTGTCGGCGCTGTCGGACGGGTGATCCACGTCGTAGGCCTCATCGATGGCATCCAGGGATAGGTAGTGGATGCACTTCCAGGGGCAGATGTCCACGCATCCCTCGCAGAGGATGCACTCGGACTGGTTTATGTGGAGGAACTGCTTGGGCCGCACCTGCGCCTGGACGTAATCGGTATCGACCATGACCAACTGGTAGTCGTCACGGAAGGGCGGGGTCTCGAACCAGACCTCAGACTTCGCCATTTACTCGGCTCCCTTGACCAGCGGGCGTCCGTAGGGTGAAACCGCATCGGTGCGTGGTTGCGGCATCGGCCCGCCGAAACTCTGGATCCAGCGGGCGAACAGGATGATAAAGGTCAACGCCCCCATGTTGTAGTTGATGGAGATGAAGTCCTTGATGGCGCCCCAGCTGATGCCGACGTTGTTGCCGAGTACGAGGGGCGCCCATATGGTGAACGCGTCGTTCTGCTCGGTCCAGTTGAGCGGTCCCTGGGCCAGGTTGAGCCACTCGGAGGCCACGTTACCCAGCAGGAGGACCAGCTCCGTCATGGCGAGGAAGGCCGCCAGCGCGGCCAGAGACCAGGTCATCTTGCGACCGAGCAGCACGGCCACGGCAACACCGAGCAGCATCAGCTGGCTCCCGCCGAACGCCACCAGGTGGCCCAGCGAGAACCAGGGCAGGCACCAGTCGCCGCCCGAGATCATGCAGTCCCGGGGCACCCATCCGAAGTAGTCCACCCGGACCTCGAGATCGACCGGGGTCTGCGGTAGATCGGGGTTGATGACCGGGGTGGCGGCCACCGTACGCGCCTCCCGGTTGTAGGTGACCGAGTCACCCGCGCCCAGGCCCGTGGCGCTATCTGTGGCGATGGTGACGGTCTCGACCGACGGGAAGTTGGCGTAGTGGTTGAACCAGATACCCAGTACCAGGGTGAAGAGACCCACGATGAACAGCCCCCAGCCGGCAAGGGCACGCTGCGTCCCGCTCATCTGCCGGAGCATCCGTTGCACCATCTCGGTAGTTCGCCTCCGTATCGTCTCGACCCGCGGCCGTCCCGACACCGCTCCCACCCACCTTGATCCGCCGGATGGCGCGGCGACGGGTCATGCCGATCAGGCCGCCCCATTGTGGCAGAAAGGCGGGCTCTCCCTAAACCACAGGCTACAACGGGGCAGGCCTCGCGACCTCACGACGGGGCACCCCGTTGCATCGAACCAGGGCAGCGGCCAGACCGGCTCCGCGCAGCGTTTAACCTATGCGGGTTAGGGCAGAGATGAGGTCGCGAAGGGCACCGGGTTGACACAGGACGACTCCAAGACGGACCAGGGTTCGCTCGACCGCTTCCGGGCGGATCGCCAGGAGCGGGCGGCGTCGGGTCTCATGGCCGTAGCCTGCCTGCTGCTCCTGGCCGGCGCCGGATTGCTGGTCTTGATGCTCATCAAGCTGGCGATCCCCACCCTCTTCGCCGATACCGAGTTCCTGGCGTACGGGCGCCTCCGGCCCGCCGCCATGCTGATGCTCGTCTACGGGTTCGGTGGAGTCCTTACCCAGGCCACGGCCTATTACCTGATCCCCCGCCTGGTCGGCGTCCGGATGCGCCACCAGCAGGCCGCTCTGCTCGGCGGCCTCGGTTATGCCGGCCTGGTGACCCTCGGCGCGCTCGTGGTGCTGTTCAGGGGCCCGTCGGGACCCGAACTCACCGAATTCCCCCCGATCATCGATTGGCCGATCGCCGCCCTGCTGCTCCTACCCCCCTTCCTGGTGACCTCGATGCTCCGAAACCGCACCGAGGAGGGGGCCTTCGTATCCACCCTCTACGTCCTGGGGGCCGTCTGGTGGTACCCGGCCTTGCACATCACGGGCAGCATCCCGGGACTCGACGGCGTCGGCCCGTTCCTGCAAGCCGGCCTGGTGGCCAATGGGATGCTCTGGCTGGCCTTCCCGGCCGCCGCCCTGGGAGGCGCCTACTACGTGCTGGTCAAGGAGAGCGGCCGCCCGCTGTTCTCCGGACCCCTCGCCCGGGCCGGATTCTGGACGCTGGCCGGGACGGCACTCCTGGCCACCCCGACCAGGTTCCTGGGGGGCCCCGCTCCGAACTGGACGGAGACGGTGGCGGTGGCCGCGGCGATGGGGTTGATGATCGCCGCGCTGGCGGTGATGACCAACCTGGGCCAGACACTGTCGGGTGACTGGGAAACGGCTCGCCGGAGCGTGGTGATCCGGTACCTGATGGTCGGAGCGACGGCCTACACCCTGGTCACCGTACTGACCGGTATGTCCGGCTTCCGGTCGGTCGCCGCGGTGCTGGGCCTGACCACATGGCACGAAGGCTTGATCATCGGCACGACTCTGGTGGCCGTACCCGCCCTCGGGATGGCATTCGTCTTCCATGCCTTCCCGAGAACCACGGGAAGGGATCTCGCCGGCGAGGACGCGGCCGAGCGAGGGCTCCGCCTCCTGACCTGGGGCGGAGGCATCACGGCCGCGGCGTTCCTGGTCGCGGGACTGGTGTCGGGGATCACCTGGAACTGGGCCAGCGCCTCGGGTTCGCGGCTCAACGCCGGGGCGGGATTCTCGGACACGTTTGCCGGAGTGGATCTGATGTTCACGGTAGGAGCCCTGGCCTCGGTGGTGGCCCTGGTGGGGATCGCCCTGATGGTGTGGACGGCCCTGGGGACCTACGTGTCAGGGACGGCCCGTCCGGTCGAGATGTTGGTGCCGGTGGAGCCCCGAGACGATGAGTGACCTGCTGGCTGCCGCGGCGGCCGCGCTGGGAGCGCCCGAGGACCTGGTGGAACGATCGGCCCAGGCCCGCGCCGAGGCCGACGGGACCACCTACGAGGCGGTACTGTCGGCGTGGGGCGGAGGCGCTCCGCTACCCGCACCTTCAGCCGCTCCAGAGCCCCAGGCGCCTCCGGCAACGACCGCTGCTCCCGCGACCACTCCGGCGGCCGTCGCTCCCGACCCGGTGCCCGCAGCCGTGGCGGTCGCTCCGGCGCCGGTATCCCCTTCGCCGGTACCCCGGCCTGCGGCGCCTGCTCTCAGCAAGGCCACGCCCCGCCTGACGGGCGTGAGGCTGCACCCGTTGCGGACCTGGGTCATGATGGCAGGCCTGTTCGCGATCGGGCTGGTCATCACGCTGATCGGCCCCTACAACACCGGAGGAGACTTCCGGCACGTGGTTCCCGACACCCCCCTGTCCGCCCTCGGACACCAGGGCCGGGCCGTCTACTCGAACCAGGGATGCGGCTACTGCCACACCCAACTGGTCAGGCCTGTCCTCGCCGACGTCGGGCTCGGACCCGCGACCGAGAGCTGGGCTGATTCACTGGACACCGCCACCTTCGGCGTCCAGCGGATCGGGCCCGACCTGGCCCATGTGGGTAGCCGGACTGCCTACGGAGGCGATGCGGGCACCGTGACCGCAGACGATCTCATGATCCTCCTGACAACCCCTGAGAGCGTGTTCGCGTCCGGGAACCATCCGTCGTACGCGCACCTCTCCGAACAGGACTTGACCGCTCTCGCCACCTACCTGTCGGAGCTGAAGTAGTCATGGTTCCTCACTCCGGCTCCGGGGATACGGCACCGTGAACGAGCTGATCGCCGCCGCGGCCGCCAGGCTCGGGAGCCCCGAGCATCTGGTGGAACGATCAGCCATCGCCCGGGCCGAGGCCGACGGCATCAGCCCGGAGGAGGTGCTGGCGGCATGGGCAGGGGGAACAGCCCCTCCGCCAGGCGCCCCGGCCCCGGCCGCCCCTGTCCCGGCCGCAGATGTACCGGCGCCGGTCGCCGCCTCGGCCGCCCCGGCCCCAGCTGAAGATCCTGAGCCGGGCGTTGCTCCCGCGGCGCCTGCTCCCGAGATGGCAGCTACGGCAGTCGGAAGCCCTCCGGCGCCCGAGCAGGTGACCCTCGCCGATGCCCACCGGTTCGAGGCGGTCATCACCGGCGCCACCGCCGGCCTCACCGAGCGGGTCGCCGCCTCGCTTCCCCGCTGGCTGACCGTGCTGTTCTTCGCCGTTCCGCTCATCGGCCTCACGTACCTGATCGCCTTCGCCGCCGGACCCAACTGCGGCCCGGGCGGCCAACTCTCCGTCGATCGGCTTACCGGCTTGGTCGAGAACTGTGACGGCTCCGTCTACGAAGCGGGCGGCGCGGCCGGAGGTGTGGACGTGCGGGCGCTGGTCGGCGAGGGAAGCGTCCTGTTCGCGGCCCCATCCAGTTGCAGCTCGTGCCATGGCGCCAGCGGCGAGGGCGGGTCCGGCCCAGCCTTGGCAGGCACGCTGCTGGACACGTTCTCGATGTGCACCGACCACATCGACTGGGTCTCGCTAGGGACGGACGGCTTCCTCAGCGCGGGCCGGAATACCTATGGAGACGCCGGTATCACGGTCGGCTCGGGCGGAGTCATGCCCTCCTTCAGCGATACCCTCACACCCGAGGAGATCGCCACCGTGGTGTTCTACGAGCGGGTGGTGCTGGGAGGACAACCCGTCGAGGAAGCGGTCTTCGACTGCGGATTCGCAGAACCCGTCGAGGAATGAGGTCCGGCACCGCGATCGCGTTGCTGATCCTGCTGGCCTTGATCGGCGTGGCCGGGATCGTTTTCGCCGTCCAACTGCTGGGCCTGTAGATCGGTGGCCAGTGGCAGTGGGCAGTGGGCAGTGGTCAGTGGGCAGTGGTCAGTGGGCAGTGGGCAGTGGTCAGTGGGCAGTGGTCAGTGGTCAGTGGTCAGTGGTCGTTGAAGCACTGACATAAGTCGGACACGCGAACAGGCTCAAGGGCCACAGCGGGCGTCCGGGAACGGAGGCCATTCACTTCGTCACCACGTGGATCTCGCACTGCGGGCCAGGTGCGTCGGCGAGCGCCCTGTCGTTGGTGAGAAGTGGACATTCAAGCGATTCGGCCAGCGCGACATAGACGGCGTCGTATGGTGTCACATTGGCTCGCAATTCGAAGATCCGGGGAAGCAACGAAACCGTGGAATACCGTGCGAGCGGCAGATCGGCGAGGGCCTCCACGGCGTCCGCGAATCGCTCGAGTGTGAGATCACCGGCCAGCCAACGCTTCCTGAGGACTGAAACGACTTCGACATAGGCCAGCTCCGGTATGGCCGCGTCGCCGGCCAGACGCAGCTCCCGCCGGCCGTCCGCGCCGTCGCTGCCGTCGTCACCGACCGCATTGGCGAGCACGGAGGCGTCGAGGACGATCAACGCTGCCGGCGGTCCTCGGCCAGGTCCTCCACTGACTGTCTAGCGCCGACGCGACCACCCGCAAGGGTTTCCACCCTGTTGATGACATCGTCGAGCGTGGGGCGCGCCGCGAGCCGCTTCAACTCGGACACGAGATACTGCTGAAGCGATTTGCCCTCACGCTCGGCGCGGTGCCGTAGCTCGGCATGCGTCTCGTCGGGCAGATTCCGTATCAGCACGTGCACCATGCTTTCATTATGCTATCACAAGTGCGACCCTGACCTCTGTATGGATCTAGCCGGCCGGTCATCGGCCGGTGGTTCAGTGTAATCCAATATAACTAGCAACTAGCAACTAGCAACTAGCAACTAGCAACTAGCAATAACGACCGACGAGTCCACGGCGAGCGTGAAGTGGTCGTCGGCCCGCCCGCCCCGCACGGCCAGCGCCATCAGCCCGGCCGAATCGATGTGGATGAGCGGGCGTCCCTCCCCCACATCCGCGAACGTTCCGACCCAGGGCACCCGGTAGTTCATCAGGCCCACCCGCACCACCACCTGCTCGCCCGGCCCGATGCCCGCCTCCTCCAGATCCTCGGGCGTGATGTTGGTCTGGACGTTGCCGTAGGTGTCCACCCACCAGGCCCGGCCTTCCACCCGTCCCTCGTCCGTCACCTCGGACAGGGGCAACAGGAGCGGCGTCAGCACCCGCGCATCCAGCTGTGGCCCCATCTCGTCCGGCCGGGCTTCTCCCGCCGCCAGCACGGCCGCCGCCGGTGCGAACCGGTCACGCCCTTCGAACGTACGTCCCCGCGACGGGAGCATCACGTCCGGGTTCTCGATCGCGTAGGCGTCCGTTACGCCGCCGAGGAAAGCCGCTGCCGGGGAGAGGATCCCGTTGTCGGGACCCACGAGATAGCCCCAGCCGGTCTCCAGCACCACGGCCCGGCGGTCGCTACCCACACCCGGATCCACCACCGCCAGCACGACACCGGGCGGCATGTACTGGATGGCCCGCAACAGGGTGAGGGCTCCGGCCCGGATGTCACCGGGCGGGATCCGGTGGTTCAGGTCGATCACGCGGCACCGAGGCGCCAGCGTGGCGATCACCCCGTGCACGACCCCGACGAACTCGTCCTCCCGGCCGAAGTCGGAGAGGAAGGTAATCGGAAGCGGGAAGCTCGGAGCCACGTCAACCCGAGCCTAGGAGGGTGAGAGTTGTTGGTGGGCATAGGTCCCTGGGGGTGGCGATCGCTAGATCGGGACAGAACCGGAGGGCGCTATGGGACAGGTCGGCTGTCTGGTGGTGCAGCCGGCAAGACTGCACCACCAGCGCGTGTCGGTCTATTGAGAAGCTACGTAGGTCTCCCAGTCTGCCTCGATCCGGGTGAGCCAGTCACCCCGGAGTTCCGGCTGCGCCAGCGGCGCCAGGTCCTCTGGTGCGACCACAGAGGGATGTCTCGGCAGATTGGCCCACGCAGTCTGGAGATCTGCCGATACAGTCGTCACGTCCAGGACCGTTACGTCACCCCAGACGTCCGGCCGGTTCTTCTCGAACTGCGCGTCGGGGCTGAGCGAGAAGTTCGCCAAGACCAGCGCAGCCGCCTTGTTGGGTGAGTTGTAAGGGATGGCTACGAAGTGAACGTTCGAGATCGTTCCGCTCTCGAGACCGTACGTTCGGGTCGTCTCCGAGAACAGACCTGACTCGACCTCCAGGCCCACGCCGGCCGGATCGTAGGTCATGTTCATGGTGACCTCTGAATTCGCATAGAGCTGATCGAGGGCGGGCTTGTCGGTGGGGTAGGTAGAACCCTCACGCCACAAGTACGGCTCTATCTCGTTAAGGGTCTCCCACGTTGCCTCAGCCACCTGCGCGTACAGCTCCTCGTCGAAGTCTCCGAGAAGGACCTTGTAGCCTCCCTCGTCGGCAAAGAGTTTGTCGGCTTCGTTGTAGAGAACCTGACGCACGAACACACTACCGGTGAAGTCCGGCGGAGCCGGATAGGTGAATGTTCCCGGATTGTCACGTATGTGCTGCAACAGAGCGTCCATGTCAGCCGGCGGCGTCTCGATGAAGGCACTGTCATAGATCATTGCAACCTGGGCCCGGCCCCACGGTGTCTCACAACCATCGACCGCGGTACCGAAGTCGAACAGGAGCGTCTCATCCGTCGGGCTTATGTACTGGATATTCGGAAGAACGTCCCAGTATTCACAGAAGAGAAGGCCAGCCTGCTTCATTGTCCGGAAGTTCTCTCCATTGATCCAGATCATATCTACCGAACCGTCAGCGAATACACCGGCCTCAGTCTCGCCCAACACCTGGCTGACAGCATCAACGGTGTCAACGATTCGGACTTGATTGAGGGTGATGTTGTATCGCTCCTCTACCGCACCACCGAGATACTCGATAACGTAGGCGTTGATCGCATCGTCACCACCCCACATGTACCAGTTGACGGTGCCTCCATCGGCAGCCGCGACTATCTCATCCCAAGTCATACCGCCCAATTCCGAGTCGGCCAGAGCGAGGAGCCCAGCCGAGGACGGCGGCGCGTTTGTGGTCGGTGGAGCTTGAGTCGTCGCCGGAGCTTGGGTCGTCGCCGGGGCTTGAGTCGTTGCCGGAACTTGAGTCGTCTCAACAGTCTCATCGTCGCCGCAAGCAATCGCGAACAGCATGAAGACCGTCAGTATCAATAGCCCGGTCCTGGGTCGTTTGTACATTTGCCTGTTTCCTTTCTCTAGTAGAGCCAAGGCAAGGGCAACCTCGGCCCTGATTGATCCTTGCCGGCAGGGCAACAGCTTGGTCCGACACGGTGTTGATGGTCATTGAAAATCCCCGGAGTTGATCACTGAAATTCCCCACCC
>JAPPGV010000008.1 GCA_028821235.1 bacterium | reverse complement strand
AACGGCGGTCACTCCCTCCGCCACCGACTCGCCAAGGGCCCGGGCGGCCCAGGGCATAGCGGCCGCCACGGTCCACGCAATCTCTTGCCCCAACGCCTTGCGAACTGTGAGGGCCCGGCACCGGCGCGTCGTCCTCTACCTGGCCAAGGTGGGGAAATCTAGGGATGATGGGTGGGTTCGTGGTGTCCGGAGTTGATCTGGAACGAGAACTTCCCGTAACCCACTGTCAGCGTGCCTAGGTTGAGAACATCCCGCCCGATTATCAGTTCGTAATGACCGACGGGTTCGCCATAGACGACCTTTGCCGGCTCGATTACTGCGGTGTCTGCACCGTCTCGCAGGATTACTGCTGCGCCGTAGGAAACCGTGTCCTTCGAACCAGACGACGTGATGAGATTGACCGGACCCAGCCAAGATAGTGGAGGGTCTGCGAGGATGGTCGATGAGACAACGCAGACATTCGATCCGGTATCCAGCATCGCCCGGACCCCCTTCTGAGGGGCACTCTCCATGAAAGGCGCCCTTATGGTCACTTTGATGACGGGCGGATTCTCGTAGCTGAACGGACCTTCAAAGGTCAACAAGGACGGCGCTTCCCACGACCATCGGTCCCTGCTCGCATACTTGCTCGAGGAGAACTTCGCCGCTCGGCCGCTCGCGGGCGAGGGCGAAAGCCTTAGGGGCAGGGTGAATGCCAAGGAGTTCGCCACTGACGGCGTCGAGCACTGCCCATTCCCCGTAGTGGTCATCCAAGAGGTCGGGGAGTTGGTGGTCTCTGAAGGAGGTCAGGTGGCTCATAGCCTGATGCCATGATGTCGACGCGCTTAGCTCTGGCATCATTTCACTCCTTCCGCAAGGCCTTCGGTCAGAAGCTTAGACCCAGAATCACATAGCTGTGAGTTGTTTGATAACCCCGTTTGCCGAGTCGCGAAAAGTTGGCTCACCGCGATTCCGTCAACCCGGAGTGGCATTTCAATCATTGATGAAACAGGTCTACTTGGTGAGGATGGCGCCGTAGACGAAGCCGAGGGGGCCCATCCGCCACATCCGGTCGACACGGAGGGGCGCGTCGGCGAACAACTTCTCGGGTGGGGGGAGCTTGTCGAGCGACCGGTGGAGGTACCGGTACTCGTCGACGGCGTTGACCAGGGCACCCGCCATCGGGACCACGACGGCCGAGCCGGCCCGATGGAGGGAGGCTGCCACCTTTCCTTTGGGCCGGGTGAGCCCCACCACCCCCGCCGATCCGCCCGGACGGAGCACCCGCGCGATCTCTTCCAGCGTGGTCTCAACCGAGTCCAGGTTCCGGAAGACGAACGCCGAGAACACTGCGTCGAAGGAGCCGTCGCGGAACGGCAGGTGCTCCCCTTTGCCCACCACCCGAGCCGCGGTGGGGTTGAGGTCCAGCATCTGCGAGACGGGATCGAGCGCCACCACCTCCCGGCTGCCGAACAGGGGCACGGCCGCCCCGGTGCCGGCGCCGAGATCCAGCAGCCTTCCCGGAGGCAGGCGCTCGATCACCGAGCGGCGCCAGGCCTGGTCGCGCCCGACCGCCAGCAGCCGGTTGATCAGGTCGTAGCGGCGGGCGATCCTGGCGAAGATCGCATCCGTCGGCCGCTCCACCGGCGCGCCCGGAGGCTCAGCCGATGCGGTCGAATCCGGCGTAGGCACGCAGGGACTCCGGCACCGTCACAGACCCGTCCGCCTGCTGGTGGTTCTCCATCAGGGCGATCAGCAACCGGCCCACGGCCACCGCCGTCCCGTTCAGCGTGTGCACCAACCGGTTCCCGCGATCGGTCCGGTACCGGATCCGCATCCGCCGGCTCTGGAAGTCGGTGGTGTTGGAGCAGGACGTGATCTCTCGGTAGCGCCCCTGGGAGGGGATCCAGGCCTCGATGTCGTACTTCTTGGCGGCCGACGAGCCCAGGTCCCCCGCCGCCACGTTCACCACCCGGTAGGGGATCTCGAGGCTCTGGACGATCTCCTCCTCGATGCCCAGCAACATCTCGTGCTCGTCCCAGGAGCGCTCCGGATGGCAGAACGAGAACATCTCCATCTTGTCGAACTGGTGTACCCGGAAGATGCCGGCCGTGTCCTTGCCGTGCGCCCCCGCCTCCCGGCGGAAGCAGCTGGAGAAGCCGGCGTAGCGGAGCGGCAGGGCGTCCTCCTCGAGCACCTCGCCGGCGTGATAGGCGGCCAGGGACACCTCGGACGTACCGACCAGGTAGAGGTTGTCGGAGCGCAGTCCGTCGCCCGAGTCCACGCCCACCTCGTAGACCTGCTGGTCGTCATCCGGGAAGAACCCGGTGCCGAACAGCGCCTCCTCGCGCACCAGCACCGGCGGGACCACGGGAGTGAATCCCTTGCCGCCCAGCAGCTCGAGCGCCATCCGCACCAGCGCGAACTCGAGTATCACCGCCGGCCCTGTGAGGTACCCGAAGCGGCTGCCGGACACCTTGGCGGCCCGCTCGATGTCGATCATCCCCAATCCTGCACCCAGCTCGCGGTGGTCCCTGACCGGGAAGTCGAAGTCCGTAGCCGTCCCCCACCGCTTGATCTCGACCGCGTCCTCCTCGACCAACCCGTCCGCGGCTGACGGATGGGCGGGGTTGGGAACCCTGATCCAGAGCACCCTGAATTGCTCGTCCAGGTCATCGGCCTCGGCCAGGGTGGCGCGGTACTTCGCCGCCAGCTCACCGGCCTCGGCGATGGCCTCCTGCCTGGCCTCGCCCTCCAGTCGGGGGATGCTGCGGCTGAGGCGCTTCTGCTCGGCCCGCATCGACTCGGCCTTCGCTCGGGTCATCCGCCGGTCCTGGTCGATCTGCGCCATCAGGTCGACGTCCAGATCCAGGCCGCGGCGGGCCAGAGAGGCCTTCAGGGCGTCCGGCTGCTCCCGCAGCAGCGTTATGTCGATCATCCCGTGATGATATCCCGAACCTAGTTGGTAGTTGCTAGTTGCTAGTTGGTAGTTGGTAGTGTTAAATAAATGTTGGACTATATTACCGCTGACCATCGATTACCGCCTGCCGACTGAGACCGGAGACGCGGCCCCGGCCCCAACCGGACGACTATCCGAGCGGATTGATCCGGATGCGCGACTCCCACACGTTGTCCGCGGGGTCGAGATCGTCCTCGACCACAGTCAGTTTGAAGGTCAGCAGGTACTCGGCGCCCGGCTCCACCAACTCGGTCCCGAACAGCACCGACCCGACCTCTCCGGGCGCCAGGTCCAGCGAGTGGCTGTCGACGGTGGTCAGCGACTCCCCGGCCTCCGAGCGAATACTGGCGTTGACGATCAGCCCCTTCTGGTCCACGTTGCCCCTGTTGCCGATCACCGTGCTGAACTGCAGGCGTTCGGTGGCCGGGAACAGGATCTCCCCGTCGTCCCCCAATCCGCCGGCCGGCAGCGGCTCGAACACGACCTGGAGGATGGTCACGTCCCGGCGCACCCCCATGTCGGTGCTGCTCCGGATCGTCCGCGCCAGCCTCTCCCCGTTCAGCAGCGGCCTCTGATCGACGATGAAGGAGACGGCCGGGATCTCGTTGACCACGCCCAGCTCGTCCAGCATGCCGGCCGCCCGAGCCAGGAACCGGGCGTACACGAGATCTCCTACCCGGATCCGGCCTATGGCGCCGCCCAGCTGGTCCACCGGCACCGAACCGGTGGGGTCATCGGTGACCGCGGTGACGGCCACCCGGAACTCGACCAGGCCCGCCGCCCACGAGGCGAACGCCAGGTCGAGCATCTCCCGGGCCGCGAAGACCGACTCGGGCGCCTCCACCGTCTGGAACCTCTCCGCCTGGTCCGCCATCTCCCCGGACAGCCGGTCCATCAGCACGTCGAAGTCGTCCCGGTTGATGGTCCGCAGCTCGGTGCTCACCAAGCGCCGGAAGCCGGCCGCTATCTGCTCCACCTCCTGGGTGGCGATCCGGGCACTGTCGAAGAAGGCCGTCTCCTGGCGGACTACCACGCCCCGGCTGTTGACCAGGACCGCTCCCCCGATGAGGATCAGGAGTATCAGCGCCATCCACCACCAGATCCTGCGGCGCCGCCGGCCGAAGCGGTCCGGCAGCCGATACGGGCTGGTCACGATCCCGGCTTCGTCATCGGGTCAGGTGAGCGGGAACGGAGGTTGGAACCAGGCCGGAACATCGGAAACCGTCACCGAGTCCACCCATTTGACCCACCAGAAGCCGCGCCGGTCCGGGGCCACGATCCGGGCCGGGTAGCCGTGGCCCGCGCTCAGGGGTTGGCCGCCCACCTCGAACGCCAGCCAGATGCTGTCCGCGTCCCTGGCCGGAAAGCGGCGCTCGTATCCGGTGACCGAACGCACGCGGATGCTCACCCCGTCCACCTCTCCGAGAAGCCGATCCAGCCGGACGCCCGTCCACTGCTGGGTCGAGTGCCATCCGCCGGTGCAGTCGAGGGTAGCTTCCACCGTCTCCATCGGTAGGGAACTCAGGTCGTCCGGTCCCAGCACCCGGCCGCCCACGTCGGCCTGCAGCCGGTCGAGCCGCTGCACCTTGTCGGTGAACCACTGCGTCACGGGCATCCGGGCCGGGTTCCCGCTACCCCGCTCGTGCGACCCGGTGAACCTCCTCTCGGAACCCGGCAGGTCGAGAACGCCCAGGGCGCTCTCCCATCCGGCCAGCGCTATCCCGGCACCTGCGGCCAGGCCGCCGGTTCTCAGCAGGTTCCGCCGGCTCAGGTCCGTGGTACGCGGCCGGACGGGATGCCGGACGTAGTGCCAACCCACCAGCAGCACCGAGAGAACGGCCGCTCCTATGTGGACCTGCATGGTGGCGAGCGGGCCGATCCGCGAGGTCGTGCCCATCACCTGGAGCAGGCCGGAACCGATGGTGATCACCACCGTCACCACCAGGGCCACCGACCAGATCGCTCCCTTGCGACGCCTCCGGAACCCGGATCGAGCGATCCCCGACTTCCATGGCACCAGCAGCAGGAAGGACAACCCGAGCACGCCGTGGGCAATCGTCGCGACCCGGGACCACTCCGTGCCGAATCCCTGCGCAAAGAGCCCCGAGGCGATCGCTCCTATCAGGAGAGTGGCCAGGGCCAGATTGGTATAGCGCTTCAGCGTCGCCTCCGAGCCGGATCCGTGCACAGCCTATGAAGGTGCCCGTGGCAACGGGGTCCATCCGATGCCGGTCGCTCCCCGGCGTCTCCGGCGAGTTACGTACATCTGCCGGGGTAAACTGTCCGGCACGCCGGGCGAGTGGCGGAATTGGTAGACGCGCTGGGTTCAGGACCCAGTGGGCATTGCGCTCGTGGAGGTTCGAGTCCTCTCTCGCCCACCGGTGGAGCGGCTCCATGGACTCCCTCCCGTCGGTCCGAGTCCCCGACACTCTCTCCGCCCTTCAGAGAGGCGCCGAAGCGCCGGCGGCCCGTTAGCCGGCTCGCACTAATCTCAAACGTCCATGAGTCATCGTCCGCCCAGTACCACCCCTATCAAGAACGTCACCGTGGATGCGGCCGACCCGAACCGCCTGGCCGAGTTCTGGGCCTTTGCGCTGGGATATGTTCTCCAGCCCCCGCCAGAAGGCTTC
>JAPPGV010000007.1 GCA_028821235.1 bacterium | reverse complement strand
CACCCATGACGCCCTGAACCTGAGGAACACCGCACCACCGGTGACGTCCTGTGCATCGAGAATGATGGGGGCCGTGAACATGAGGCACAGGGCGTCACCCATGACGCCCTGAACCTGAGGAACACCGCACCACCGGTGACGTCCTGTGCATCGAGAAAGGTGGGGTCCGTGAACATGAGGCACAGGGCGTCACCCATGACGCTCTGATCCTGAGGAACGGGGGGTGGCGGCGGGTGGCGTGGGCTTGCTGGGGTTGGGGGGGGTTGGTCGAGTCCTTGATCGGTTGGGTTACGGGCCATAGGCTGCACCGTAAGGAGAGGACAGGAGAGGACAATGACCATGACCACGACTCCCCCCTCCGGGGAACCCGAGGCGCAGGGCTCGGATGGGCGCCTGCGGCGTGTGTGGCGACGGCGCGCGTCTCGGCTGACCGTTGTCATGGTCGCCGCGGCTGTTGCGTTGACGGCGGCAGCCGTGGCATTCGCACAGGGGAGCGGCCAGTTCCGTGACGTGCCTGGCAACCATTACGCCCGCGACTCGGTGCAGTGGGCCGTTCAGAACAACATCACGTATGGATGTGGAGACGGCACGTACTTCTGCCCCGAGACGTACGTGAACAGAGCCCAGTCGGTGACGTTCCTGCACCGCTACCACAACAACGTGATCAGACAGCTCGAGAACCGGATCCGAGCGCTGGAGAGCGGGTCCGTCCAAGGGTCAAACCCGAACACCGGGTTCGGGAACGACACGACACCCACGACGGTGCCGCCGCGGACGTTCACCACCAGGGGCACCCAACACCAGGTCCGCTCGTTCAGCCTCCCGGCAGGCATATACACAGCCGTGTTCACGCTGGAGGCCACCAAGGCAGCAGCAGATCACGATCAGGGTGACGACGGCAACCAAGGCGGCGCCGCCGGCAACATCTCCGAAGCGGTGACACTGATCCAGGTCGAGTACCGGGAGAACTCGAGCAGCGCGTGGAAGACTCACGCGATCAACACCCTGAAGCTGGATGGTGGCACCCTGCCGGACGGGACAAACCTGTTCAGGGAAGCAGGGCCAGCCGATGTCGAGATCGCGAACGTACCCGGACGCCTGCCCACGAGCGGCCAGATCAGGGTCAGCGCCTACATGATAGACAACGCCATCACCCCCGAGGACACCAACACCGACCCCGACCGGACCACCCAGTATGACTTCACCTGGGGCATCATCCTGACAGAGAAGCGGTCCTGAGCGCCTTCCCGGGTTAGTGGACACCGGCCTGCCGTGACGGCCGGCCGGCGTTTCGGGGTCTAGGTGACCAGGAACCAGTCGGTGCGATCGGCTTGGTTGTCGGGATCGCGTGACGCCCAGCCGAGCAGCAGGATGCTGGCCTCATCGTCCACCTCGTTGGCGAGCACGCTCTCGAAGAGGCTCAGCGACACAACCCTGCCTTCGAGACGGAACCGGTCGTTGCCGTCGTAAACGACCACGGTCGGGGTCCCGAAACCGACGCCCAGATCGACGACGACCTCGTTGCGCTGAGGGTCGGCCGCCAGCACCTCGTACGTCCCGCCGCTGGTTGTCACTTCGAAACCGATCGGAGGATCGTCGGCCCACAGGAAGTCGACGGTGCCGGTGACGCCGGTGACGCCCTCGAGGGATGCGGTCAGGGTCTCCGTACTGCCTCCGGTGCCGGAGTGTTGGTAGCCAATCCGGGCTGCCCCCGACGAGCCTGTGGTCACAGGGCCGGAGAACAAGAAGTCCGTGCTGGTGCTCGCAAGCTGCACCCTCGCACCCCTGAACGGCTGGCCGTACTGATCGGTCACAGTAGCGATCACCACATTGTTGACCGGGCGCGAGCTCGACCTCGCAGCCCGCAGGTACTTGACCTGAGTGGCCAGGTCGATTGTGGTCGCCGCCGGATCCGCGTCGGTGAAGACGACCTCCACGTACTCGACCGGCTCGTCCAGCGGGGGGCTGTCTCCGACCGGGGTGACGGTGTAGCGCCACAGGGTCTCGTCGGGGATGGTGTCGCCGGTGTCGTTGGGTTCCGGATCGTCCCCGTCGAGGATGAACTCGATCTTGCCGGTGTCGTCCACTGCAACAACCTCGGTGCTCCTCTGCCAGAGGCCGCTGCTGGGGGTGGCCGGGGCGTCGATGCTGCGGAAGGCGTCTCTCCTGATCGTGTAGGAAGCGCCGTCCTCGGGCGGAACCGCTCGCAACCCGTTCCCACCGACCAGCTGGACGGTGACGGTGACGGTGGTGCCGAAGCGGGCATGGGTCGCATTCTCAGGCAGGCTGTTGCTGACCTTGGCGCCGGTCGCCTCCACGCCCTGAGTGCTCACCTCAATGCTGACGAGCCGGCCGTCCCCGCTGCGGATAACGTCGCCGAGTGCTCCTGTCCAGGCCCAGACGGTCACCGCCTGCTCGTCGGTGGGACCAAGGCCGATGGTAAAGTCTCCGTCGGGTCCTGTCACCGGGTCGAGAACATCGATCACGCAGGATGTGCTGCCTGACTCGTCGGTCACGAGGGAACTGCACGATCCGTCGCTACGGAAGGCCCGGTGGGCATCCGGTGAGGCGGTCGAGAAGGCGTCGATAGTTGCGTTGACGATCGGAGCGAAGACCTCGTTGCGGACCGACACGGTCACCTCGCCGGGCAGGTACTGCTGGATCGTCACACCCTCGGGACGGGCCGTGGTGTGGGCCAGGGCGCGGGTGATGAAGGCGGCCATCTCCCCGCGGGTCACAGGCGCTTCCGGTGAGAAGTTGCCGCCCCCGGTGCCTTGCGCCACACCGAGCTCGAACAGCGCGCCGGCTGCGCTGTCCTTGGTGCGGGGTTGACTCCGGCGCGAGTCGATGAACGCGTCGTCGGGCTCGGTCCCCCCGACGGTGAAGGTGCCGTCGGATTCCAGCACTACGTTCACACGGGAGTCCTGGTCGGTCGCCGAGGTGAGCAGCCGGGCGATAAGCAACGCCATGTCGGCCCGGTTCACGGGGTCGGACCCCGTGGTGGCGAAGTCGGCCACGACGTCGGTGGGGTCTGCCGCCGCGATGCGGGCCGATCGTTCCATGATAAGCACCATCTCGAACCGGGACACATTCCGGCTGGGCCCGAAGGTGCCGTCGCCGTAGCCGATGGTCACGCTGTAGTAGGCCAGGCAGTTGATGGCATCCCGGAAGAAGTGTCCCGCCGACACGTCATCGAACATCCGGTCCGCAGTGGCGTCACCGACGCATGCGGTCACCGGGGTCGCATGGTCGGCCACGGCCTCGACCGCTCCGGCCGAGCGCGCCCCAAGCGCGACAAGCGAGGCCACCAGCGCGCCCACGGCAAGGATCGACCTGCCCGAACGCCGCCTGCTCACCAGCTGAGGCACTGGGTCTCCCCCATACCCTCCCAAGAAACCGCAACCCTCCACGCAACGCTCGAAACCAGCCTAGCTGACGCCGTGTCCGCAACAATGTGAAGCCGGTGCGCAGACGCTGAGAGGCCCCGGCACTTGGCCGGGGCCTCTCCGTTGGTTGATGATGAAATCAGGTTTGGAGGGGCGAAGCCGAGACTCGGGTTGCCCGGCTCCGTTCCTTCCTATCTGTTAGGCGTCATCCGTGATCCGCAGTATGAACAGCGTCCGCTCGTCGCTGTCCTCGGCGTCGTAGCCCGACCACTGCAGAGTTCCACCTTCGTCGCCGTCCGGATCGAGGACCGCGTCGAGAGCCTCCTCGAAGTCAGCCAGGGTGACGTAGCGGAGCTCAGCATCGTCGACGGTGTCGTTCGCATCGTCGCCGTCCCGGCCGACCCGGAAGATGTCGTTGTCATCGAAGGTCAACAGGACCGGCTGCCCGGTCGGGACCTCGGCAGGAGTGCCGCCAGCATCGGCATCGGCGCCGCCCACGACAACTTCACCGTCGGCAGAACTGCCGTCCAAGACATCCTTGGCTGCAGATGCAGCCACGGTGCCCCGGACGTACCAGTGGACGGTGGCCTGCGAACCGAACGGTGTCACGATGTCGTCAGACGTGGCTTCGGCACTGATGATGCAGTCATCCTCGTTGTCGGATGTCTCGTCAGGCCCGTCTCCTCGATTGGAGTGATCTTCATGGTCGACATCGCAGTAGCCGGTATCCGGGTCGTGGACCGCTACCAGGTTCTGGATCTCGGGATCACCAGACTTCTTGTAGCTGACCCGCACGGATCCGGTCGAATCCGTGTGACGTGGCCGCTGCAGGAAGTCGTCATTCGCATTGCCAGACACCCGTGTGAGCGCAGCCGCGCCGACAGTCACCCTGTCGAGCGTGACAGGGATGTTGTTCATCGGCCGCTGGTACTGGTCCAGCACCGTAACCGTCACCGAGTTGCCCTCCGATCCGGAGCTAGGCCGCTCAACGTAGGAGTTGGTGGGCGACACCCGCAGGGTCGTCACCGCGCTGCTCTCTTCAGCGAACACGATCGCGTCCCTGACCTCGGTAGTGACCTTGGTGCCCTTGGCGCCCTCGTTGGCGTTATCCGTGATGCGCCAAACGAAGGTCCGATAGTCGTCACGTGAACTGGACGAGGTGTCGGGATCGTCGGCAGACACGCTGAAGGTGGCAAGACCCTTGTCGCTGAACTTCAGCGTCTCCGTGGTCCGACTCACCAGCGCCAGATCATCGCCGCCAGACGTCACCTCGGGACGATTGGTCGTACTGTCGAACAGAGGCATCTGCGTCGTCGCGTCCAGACCGACTCTGCCTTGGTAGGTCTCCTTCACCAGGACATAGGTGGTGCCACCCTTCTCGGAGACAGCGTCGACGGTTTCGCCTCCGGAAGTTCCCTGAAGCTGGGCGGACAGCGCATACGACTGTCCGAACTTGACCAGAGGAACCCTCGGGGACATCTCCGTCACCTTGATCGCATTGTGCTCAACCGGTGGCGTGAGCGGTCCGACGGTGAGGGGGAACAGCTCGGTGTCGGCGTTGACCTCGTCGCCGTCTTCGCCCTGCCACACCCAGACGGTGACTTCCTCGTCCAGGTCGGAGGCCAGCCCGTAGATGCGGGCCTGGCCATCACTGTTGGTGCCAGTGGAGGCGTCGTCGATCTCGCACTCGTCCGATTCGTCATCGACAGCATTAACGATGCCGCGGCACTCGCCGTCATCATCGATGGCCCTGTCGGCCCGCTCGCTCTTGATCCAGAACGCGTCGACCAGAACGTTGACCTCCGGATTGTGCATGTCGTCACGCACCGACACCACGATCGTCGCTCCGTCGGCCTGAGCGGTCAGACCGGCCGGACGTGCGTTGGTGTGAGCCAACGCCCGGGTGATGAACGCAGCCATCTCACCACGGGTCACGTTGTCGCTGGGCGAGAACGTCGTGCTGTCGCCCGTGCCGTCCACAACACCCAACTCATATAGAGCGCTGATAGCCGCATCCGTAGAGCGAGGCTGCGAGGAGCGAGCATCGGCGAAGTGGTCGAAGGTGCTGGCCAGCTCGTCGTCGATCGAGATCAACCCGTCAGAACCGATCTCCACATCGTTGTGAGCCGATCCGACCAGTAGGTTGGCGATGAGCACTGCCATCTCGGCCCGGGTGACCGGATCCGACATCATCACATCACCGACGACGTCGTCGGCATCAGCCCCAACCAGACTCGCCGCCCTGCTCATGAACAGCTTCATCTCGAAGCTGCTCACGTTCTGTTCGTGCGCGTACGTGCCATCCCCCATGCCCATGGTGATGCCGTAGTGGGCCAGACAGTTGATGGCGCCGTAGAAGGTGTGATTCTCGGAAACGTCAACGAAACCGGCGTCATTCTCAGCTTCACCAAGGCACGCAGTCATGTCGGTCTCGTAGCTCGGCGACGCTTGGTTCTCGTCGCCGGTCTTGATCTCCGCGGCCGTGGCCGGGCTCCCGATCGCGAAGAGCGAAGCGACCATGGCGGTCACGACAAGCATTGCCCAACGCGAGCGCCGCTTCTTCACTAGCTGGGCCATCGGCCCCTCCTTTGCTTGTAACGGGCGCGCATGCCCTCTCAATCGGGGCATCGGCCCCTCCTTTCTTTTCCACCTATGGCAAGCCTGCCGGTCCGGGGCCGCACAATTCGCAGCTGCGAAACCCTCGCGGATGCACCCGAACTAGCGCTACCTGCGCCAATCACCGGCTACTCCCCTCTGGGTGGTTGACCCGGAACATACCGAGAACCTTACCACGGTGGCAGGGCTCATGCCGAGCACGGAGTGTAGCACAGCACGTTCATCAGCACGTTCATTCATGGCCAATCCCATTCCAGATGCGTAACACTGTGTTGACCAACAGGAGCGGATCCCTCCGATACCTGGCGTTCACGTCATGTCACCGTAACAGCACCAGCGGCGCAGGGCAACCGTTCGCCATGGCCGACAACGTAGCGCGCGGGAGCCGGCGTGGAATCGTCCGTTCTGTCCGAGTCCGTCAGCAGGGCGCTCGCGCGAGGCGCTAACCATGCCCCAGCAGGGGCTCCGGGCAGGCCCAGGCGGTCGAACTCCTCGGGCGTGGCCAGGAACGGCCTGGATCGGTGAACTCACAGCTACCGGAAGGTCATCATCCGGCCAAGCCGGACAGCCTCCGGCCCTGTCGGATCAGACGGCGTTTTTTCGCGTTCTCGAAAGAATCTTGGCCAGTGGCCAGTGGGCAGTGGGCAGTGGGCAGTGGCCAGTGGGCAGTTGCCAGTGGCGTCCAGCGGCCAGTGCGGTGGATACCGGGCGCGCTACGGGGCGGCGAGGGTGGCGGTTCCTGCGCGTATATATAGATGTATAGGCGGCGGGAGCCCTCGGGGCTACGAGGAAGGGAACGAGCCGGGAACCCGTTCGGTAGTTGGTGGTCGGGGGTTGGTGGTCGATGGCTCGCTGCCGGGCCACGGGGTCGGCGGGGGTAGCGGTTCCTGCGCGTATATATATATATGTGTAGGCGGCGGGAGCCCTCGGGGCTACGAGGAAGGGAACGAGCTGGGAATCCGGCAGCCGGCACGGCCTACGAACCGCCTGCCGCAGCCTTCTCCCTGGGGGCGATCCTCAACTCGCCCTTGACCACGCCGAGATCGCCCACTACCTGGAGGAGGGTGTCGCCCATCCGAGCCTGGCTCCCCTTCAAGTCGACCACATCTTTCTGCAAGCTCGCCTGGCCCACCTTCAACCCCGCCACATCCGCTCGCAAGCCGGCCTGACCCTCCTTCAACCCCGCCACATCCGCCTTCACCACCACCATGTCCGTCCTCAACCCGGCCACATCCCGCTTCAACCCGACCATATCCGTCTTCAGCTCGGCCAGATCCTCATCCTGGTGGTCAAGGCGCCGGGTCAGCCGTCTCATCGACCAGGCCATCAACTGCCAGAAGATGCCCAGCAGGACGGCAGAGCCTCCCCAATCAACCAGCTGCGGGTCCATTAGCCACTCCCTTCGGCGGTGGCCAGTGGCCAGCGGCCACTCGCCTTACGAACCACCGGCTGCGACCTTCTCCCTGGGGGCGATCCTCTTCAACTCGCCCTTGACCTCACCGAGACCGCCCGCCAACTGGATGATGTGGTCCTCCAACCGCACCTGGCCCCCCTTCAACTCGGCCTGACCTGCCTTCATGTCCGCCTTCAACTCGGCTTGGCCCTCCGCCAACCCGGACACCTTCGCGTCCAGTCCTACCACATCCCCCTTCAACCCGGCCACATCCGTCTTCAACCCGGCCACATCCCCCTTCAACCCGGCCACATCCCCCTTCAACCCGGCCACATCC
>JAPPGV010000006.1 GCA_028821235.1 bacterium | reverse complement strand
GGGTGGGGAAATTCGCTGACCAACTCTGGGGAATTTCGCTGATCGCCATCAACGGCCCGGCGCACGGGCGCGGCCGATTCAGCCGCGGCGCCCCTGAACCGAGGGGCTCGGGCGGTCAGGGCGACACGGCGAGGCTGGCAACATCTTCCGCGTACCACGCACCGGCGGGAACGTCCGCGAACCCCGGATCCGGTGCCCTGGCGAGCTTGTAGGTTCGAGTAAGGAACGCCAGGTTCTGATGGACGCACGGATCACCTAGTCGCTACGAGTGATACTCCACGTAGGGCGCTTCGACGCTCGGTACCTTGACCTGGACGACGGCGGGTAGTCCCGACTCGAGGGCGCGGCGTAGAGCACCGCCCAGGTCCGCCTCCTCGTCGACATACTCGCCGTGACCGCCCATCGCCCGCATGACCCTCCACCACGCCCGGCGGGGCAGGTCGAGTTCGATCTCGGTTCCGTAGGCGCGCTGCTGCGGTAGGGCGATGGCGCCCCACTTCTCGTCGTCGTAGACCACCACCACGACCGGCGCCCCGCAGCGGAGGGCCGTCTCCAGTTCCAGACCGTGGAATGCGAACCCGCCGTCACCGACGACCACGACCACCGTTGCGGCCGGGGAGGCCAGCTTCGCCGCCACCCCGAACGGAATCTCCGCGCCCAGCGCACCCGACTGGCCGGCGCGCAGGTACCGGGAGGGCGGGCTGATCCTCAGCACGGGGTCGGCCCAGAAGTCGATGTTGCCGTGGGAGGTAACGAAGGTGGTACCGGGCGGCATCGTTTCCTCGAGCAGTGCCGAGAGCCGGGCCGGGTGTATCCCCCCGCCTTCGGGCCGGGGAGCCGCGGCCGCCCGCTCTCGCCAGGTGCGCCAATCCCGCGCCGCCCGCTCGCACCAGGTGCGGTCGAACCCGGCGGGATCGGACGTCGCCAGGGCGCCGAGCACGGCGCCGGATCCGGCCACCAGCCCGAGGTCGGGCCGCAGGAACTTGCCGACCACCCCCGGGTCCGGATGCGACTGGATCACAACCGCATCGTCGCGGACGGACTCCCCGTACCCGAGGTCGGCTTCGAACTCGTGGCCGATGAGCAGCACCAGATCGGCCTGGGCGAGGGCGCTGCGGAGAGGTGGGTTCGATCCCAGGTAGCCCACCCCGGCGGAGCAGGGATGGCGCTCGTCCACCAGGCCCCGACCGAGCCGGAGGGTGACGAAGGGAACCCGGAGGTGGTCGACCGCCTCGGCCAGTTCACCATCGGCGCCCGACCACAGGATGTCGTCGCCGGCTACCAGCAACGGGCGCCGGGCACCCGAGACCAGATGCCGGAGCCGCTCGGCCTGCTCGGCCGCCAGCCCCGGACCGGACCGGCGGCCCCTGGCGCGCCTCGCCGACGGCGGGGGCGCGGCTCCGGCCAGCACGTCCACCGGAATCTCCAGGAAGGCCGGACCCGGACGTCCCGACGTCATGGCCGCCCAGGCGGCGTCCAGGTACTCCTCGATCCGGGCGGGGTCGACCACCCGGGCGGCGTACTTGGTGACCGGCCTCATCACCGGCAAGGGATCGAACGACATGATCGGCTCCCGGTCGAGCATGCTCACCGGGGCCTGGCCGCCGAGGATCAGGAACGGCACGCCGGCCCGGGTGGCCGCCAGCGCGGGTGTGACCGTGTTCGTCACCCCCGGTCCGAGGGTCACCACGCACACGCCGGGGGATCGGGTCACCCGGGCGGTGCCCTCCGCCATGAAGGCGGCGGCCGCTTCGTGCCGGGTGTGGATGATCCTCACCGGGGCGCGCAGGGTGCCGTGGTAGATGGGGTTGAGAGGTCCGCCGGAGACAGAGAAGACATGCCGCACGCCCCGGGCGGCGAGAAGGTCTACAACCAGGTCACCGCCGGGATAGTCGGGCGCAGCCAAGGGCCGGCTAGGGAGTCTCTTGGATCTCGGCAATCACAGCGCCGACGTCCACGATGTCATCCTCGGAGGCGTACACCCGGGTCAGGACGCCCGAGGCCGGAGACTCCAGCTCGACCTCGACCTTGTCGGTCTCGAACTCGGCCAGGGGCTCGCCCTTGACGACCGGCGCACCCACCGCCTTCAGCCAGCGGATCAACAC
Organism: bacterium; assembly: GCA_028821235.1. Taxonomy (NCBI): domain Bacteria; species bacterium. The sequence goes on along the minus strand of JAPPGV010000006.1, from coordinate 2,209 downwards.
CGCGTCCTGCATCGACACGCCCCATTTGGGAAGTATCACCTGCATACCGGCCTCCCTCCCCTCACGCCGAGCCGTCTACCGCCGGGCTGCCCATGGTCGTCCGGATGGCCTGCTCCAGGTCATCGGCGCCCACGTCGAGCCTTCCCTCGAGCACGGGGCTGAACGGAACGGGAATGTCCGGCCAGGTGACCCGGCATGGCCGGGAGCGCAGGGAGTCCCAGGCCCTCTCGGACACGCCGGCGATCACCTCCGCGGCCAGGCCGCACAAGCGGCGGGCCGGATCGGCCACCACCAGCCGCCCGGTCTTGCGGACCGAGGCGACGATCGTGTCCCAGTCGAGCGGCACCAGGCTGCGCGGGTCCACGACCTCCACGGAGACCCCTTCGGACTCCAGCTTGCGGGCCACCTCGACGGCCACGTGGACCAGCGAAGCCAGCGCCACGACCGTGACGTCCTCGCCCTGCCGCTTGACGTCCGCCACCCCGAGCGGGATCTCGTAGGGGTCCTCCGGGATGGACTCGCGGCGGCGCGAGAGGCGCAGGTCGGCCAGGTACACCACCGGGTTGGGATCCCGGATGGCGGCCATCATCAGGCCCTTGGCGTCGTAGGGGGTGCTCGGCATCACCACCTTGAGGCCGGCGGTGTGCATCAGGATCGAGTGGGGGTTCTCCGAGTGCTGGGCGGCGGCGGAACCGGACGGCCCGGTCCCGGCGAAATAGACGATGGGGAGCTCCACCTGGCCCCCCGACATGTAGCGGAGGCGGGCGGCCTGGTTGGCCACCTGATCCATGGCCACGTAGAAGAAGCTGGAGAACATCACGTGGGCGAACGGCTTCAGCCCCGCCGCGGCCGCGCCCACAGCACCGCCGACGAATGCCGCCTCGGAAATGGGTGTCTTGCGGATCCGGTTGGCGCCGAAGGTGTCGATCAGGCCCCGGGTGACGCCGAAGACGCCACGGTCGACGTCCTCGCCCATCACGATCACCGTCTCGTCCTCCTCCATGGCGGCTCGGAGCGCCTGGTTCATGGCCGCCATGTAATACGCCCTCGTCATCCTCATCCTCCTGCGGGGGCGAAGACGTGATCGAGCGCCTCGTCGGGCGACGGGAAGGGGCTGGACTCGGCGAAGACCACCGCCTCGTTCACCGCCTCCTGTTCCTCCGCATCGATGGAGTCGAGTCGGGCGGCCGAGATCCCGGCTCCGGTCTGCAGCAAGTCCCGGAAGCGGGTGATGGGATCGCGGGCCTTCCAGCTATCCACCTCCTCCTCCGTGCGGTAGGCGGACACGAAGGCGCTCTCGCCCTCGCTGTGACCCGAGAGGCGGTAGGTGATCGCCTCGATCAGGGTGGGTCCTTCCCCGCGCCGGGCCCGGTCGACGGCCTCACCGACTACCCGCCGGACCTCCAGGACGTCGTTCCCGTCGACCTCCATGCTGGCGACCCCGAAGGGCTCGCCCCGGCGGAAGATTCTCCCGGCCGTGAGGTCGGTGGTCGGCGTGAACTCCATGTACTGGTTGGACTCGCACAGGTAGACCACCGGGAGCTTCCATATAGCGGCCAGGTTGAGGGCCTCGAGCAGGACGCCCTGGTTGGCGGCGCCGTCCCCGAAGAAGCAGACCGTGACCCCGTCCCGGCCCAGCACCGCGTCGGCGATGCCCGACCCGGTCGCCATCGGGATCCCGCCGCCGACGATACCGTTGGCGCCGAGGATCCCCAGGCTGGTGTCGATGATGTGCATCGAACCGCCCTTGCCCCGGCAGTAGCCATCCGCCCGCCCGAACAGTTCGGCCATCATCGGGGCGACATCGGCCCCCTTGGCGATGCAGTGACCGTGGCCCCGGTGGGTGCTGGTGATGTGGTCGGTGTCACGCAGCACGCTGCAGGCGCCGACCGCCACCGCCTCCTCACCCACGTAGACATGGACGAAGCCGGGCAACTTGCCCAGCCTGTGGAGTTCCTGGACCTTCTCCTCGAAGATCCGGATGCGCACCATTCGCCGGTAGAGGCGCAGGAGGGTATCGGGTGACATAGTGCGCGCCGATCCTACCTGCGCCCCGCACGGGGCGACTTCGGCGCCCCGTCTGTCCTGCTTGTCCCGCTTACCGCCCGCTCAGGGACGGCTGGCCGGGTCGCCGGCTAGTTCCGTCCGGTCCAACTGACCATGGCGGTCTCGGCGAGACCGTGCCACTGGGTGATGCCGTCGCGGAAGG
>JAPPGV010000005.1 GCA_028821235.1 bacterium | reverse complement strand
CCTCGTTGACGCTAGCGGGGAGATCGCATATACTGACGACCGTGCACGAGCACGTCCGTATCCCCGTGTCCTGACGGGCTACCCGGTGTGACCCCATGCCGGCTTTAAGCCTCGGTCCGGCATGGAGCAGACACAAGTAAGGGTTCGGTGAGCCGAGAGCCGCCCGGCGGCTTCTGACGGCGAGCGCGGGCCGGTAGTAAGGGACGCTTCCCCACTCGGTCGCCCCCTGAACTGAAGAGCGAGCGACCGCGCGGTCACTCGCCTCCTGTAGGAGCGTAATTTGCCCACCATCCAGCAGTTGGTGCGCCAGGGCCGGAAGCCCAAGGCGCGCAAGGAGAAGACTCCGGGCCTGGCCGGGTCGCCGCAGCGACGCGGTGTCTGTACTCGCGTCTACACCATCACACCCAAGAAGCCCAATTCCGCTATGCGCAAGGTGTGCCGGGTCCGCCTGACCTCGGGGATCGAGGTCACCGCCTACATCCCGGGGGAGGGACACAACCTCCAGGAGCACTCGATCGTCCTGGTGCGCGGGGGAAGGGTCAAGGACCTGCCGGGAGTTCGCTACAAGGTCATCCGGGGCACGCTCGACGCGGCCGGGGTCGATGACCGCCGCCAGGCCCGGTCCCGCTACGGAACCAAGAAAGGCCGCTGAACATGCGACGAGCACCGGCCGAGAAGCGGACCATCGAGCCCGATCCCGTATTCAGGGATGTCCTGGTGAGCCAGATCATCAACCAGGTCCTGCTCAAGGGCAAGAAAGAGAAGGCCCGCAAGATCGTCTACCAGGCCATGGAGATCGTCTCGCGGCGGAGCGGGCAGGACTCGCTGATGGTGCTCAAGCGGGCGGTGGACAACCTCCGGCCCCAAGTCGAGGTCCGATCCCGACGGGTGGGCGGGAGTTCCTACCAGGTGCCGGTCGACGTCCGGCCCCGCCGGGCCTCCACGCTGGCGGTGCGCTGGTTGGTCGGGTTTGCCAGGCGGCGGAGAGAGCACACCATGGCCCAGAGGCTCGCCAACGAGATCCTCGACGCCTCCAAGCACACCGGCTCGGCGATCAAGCGCAAGGAAGACCTCCACAAGATGGCGGAATCCAACAAGGCCTTCGCCCACTACCGCTGGTAGGGGCGAGAGGCGGAGTAAGGGACAGAGAACGATCGGTTGCGAGAGAAGAAGTCGTGAGCAGTCCGGACGCGTTGATACATCTTCGCCAGTACCCGCTGAGCCGTACGCGGAACATCGGGATCATGGCGCATATCGACGCGGGCAAGACCACCCTCACCGAGCGCATCCTGTACTACACCGGTCGCACCTACAAGCTGGGTGAAGTCCACGAAGGTGCCGCGGTCATGGACTGGATGGAGCAGGAGCAGGAGCGCGGCATCACGATCACGTCCGCTGCTACCACCTGCGAGTGGCATGAGCACTGGATCAACATCATCGACACGCCGGGCCACGTGGACTTCACGGTCGAGGTTGAGCGATCCCTGCGGGTGCTGGACGGTGCGGTAGCCGTATTCGACGGGGTGGCCGGCGTGGAGCCGCAGACCGAGACGGTATGGCGCCAGGCGGACCGGTACCACGTGCCCCGGATCTGTTTCATCAACAAGATGGACCGGATCGGGGCCGATTTCTTTGTAGCGGTGGAATCGATCGAAGAGCGGCTGGGGGCCGACCCGCTCGTCATGCAGATCCCGATCGGCGAGGAGGGCGACTTCACCGGCGTGGTCGACCTGGTCGAGATGGAAGCCCACATGTGGTCCGGCGACGACGGTCGCACCTGGACCACCGGGCCGATCCCGGCCGAGTACGAGGCTTCGGCCGAGGAGTACCGCGGCCGGATGCTCGAGCAGGTGGCCGATATAGACGAGAAGCTGCTGGAGAAGTACCTCGAGGATGTGGTGATCTCGCCCGGTGAGATAACCACCGCAGTCCGCACCGGGACCCTTCAACACCTCTTCACGCCCGTGTTCTGCGGGTCGGCCTTCCGCAACAAGGGCGTCCAGCTCCTACTGGACGCGGTGGTGGACTACCTTCCGAGCCCGACCGATATGCCTGCTGTCCAGGGCTTTCTCCCCGGTTCGGAGATGCGCGACTCGCGCGCCCCGGAGGATGCCGAACCCTTCGCGGCCCTGGCCTTCAAGATCGTCAGCGACCCTCACGTCGGCAAGCTCACCTACTTCCGGGTGTACTCGGGGCACGCCACCAAGGGAGGCGCGGTCCTCAACAGCACCAAGGGACGCAAGGAGCGCCTTGGCCGGCTGCTGCGGATGCATGCCAACCATCGTGAGGATCGCGAGGACGTCTTCACCGGGGACATCGTGGCGGCGGTGGGCCTGAAGCACACCGCCACGGGTGACACCCTCACTGCGGCCGGGCACCCGCTCCTGCTGGAGGCGATGTCGTTCCCGGCGCCGGTGATCTCCGTGGCCATCGAGCCGCGGTCGAAGGTCGATCAGGAGAAGCTGACCGACTCCCTGGATCGTCTTGCTGAGGAGGATCCCACCTTCCTCGTGCGGACCGATCAGGAGACCGGACAGCGGATCATCTCGGGGATGGGCGAGCTCCACCTGGACATCCTGGTGGACCGGCTGGTGCGGGAGTTCGGAGTGGACGCCAACGTGGGCCGTCCCCAGGTGGCCTACCGCGAGACGATCAAGGGTCCTGTGACCGGCGTCGAGTTGCGCTACATCAAGCAAACCGGCGGGCGGGGACAGTATGCGGTGGTGAAGATCGACCTGGAGCCGACCGGGCCCGGTGGCGGTTACGAGTTCATCGACGAGATCAAGGGCGGCAGGGTCCCCCGTGAGTTCATTCCGTCGGTGAACGCCGGCATCGAGGGCGCCCTGGAACAGGGCGTTCTGGCCGGCTATCCACTGGTGGATGTGCGCGCCCGGCTGGTGGATGGGCAATCGCACGACACGGACTCTTCCGAGATGGCCTTCCGCATCGCGGGCTCGATGGCTTTCCAGAAGGCTGCCCGGAGGGCGGGGATCAAGCTGCTCGAGCCTTTGATGGAGGTCGAGATAGTCACCCCCGAGGATTACCTGGGTGAGGTGATGGGCGATCTGTCGTCACGCCGGGGCCGTATCGAGGAGGCCGGGCAGCGTGGCCGGTCACGGGTGGTCATGGCCCGGGTTCCCTTGTCGGAGATGTTCGGTTACGTGACCGACCTCCGGTCCAAGACGCAGGGTCGCGCCACGTCAACCATGCAGTTCCACTCTTATGGAGACGTACCCGATAACATCGCTCGCCGGATTGTCGGCGCGGCGCGTGGAGAACTAGTAGGAGGTTAGTGAGTATGGGTAAGGAGCGTTTTGTGCGGGATAAGCCGCATGTGAATGTTGGGACTATG
>JAPPGV010000004.1 GCA_028821235.1 bacterium | reverse complement strand
TGAGCCGGTCCGGGTACATGGCGACCTGGTCGGCCGTGTAGTCATTCGGTACGTACACCTCGTACTCGTCGGGGTGGTCGGGATGGAAGGTGGTCCGGCGGATGTCGCTCCCCTGGACCATCCCGATGTCGATTCCCGACCGATCGAGCAGGTTGACCATCCACTCCCCGTCGGTGGTGCCGTACTCGACGCCGTAGGGCCGGTACAGCTCCTGCATCCACCAATGCGGCACCTGCTCCGGCACCTCGGTGAGGTGTAGATGGCAGTCTACGGTGACCATGGGCACTCCTGCGGGCGCCGGACGGGATCGGGAACGGGCGCTACCCGCAGGAGAATAGACCGGCGCCGAACGACGGCGGGTACGTCGTCACTATGGCGGAGGCTATGGGGGCCGGATACACTCGACGGTCGGCGGGCAGCCGAGGCGTGAGGAGACTTGTCGTGCCGCAGACGAAGGGTCGGACTCCGGCGACGCTGCTTCTCGAGGCCGGCGTCGCAGGCATTCGAGCCTCGGTCGGCTGATGTCCGCGGACGCGACCAGGGATTCCTCGCAAGCCTCCATGGTCGTGCTCGGCGCCGTCGGTGTCCTGCTCATGATGGGCGCCTGGGAACTGGTGGGCAGGCTCGAACTCCTGGGACGCAACTGGCAACCCCTCTCGGCCGTGGTCCGGGCGTTCCTGGAGAACCTTCCTGTCTTCGCCAGAGCCACCAGGGCCACCATCATCGACGCCGGTAAGGGATTCGTCGCCGGGATCCTGCTGGGGCTGGCACTCGCGGTGCTGGGACTTCTCGCACCGGCATTGAACCGGGGCATTGGCAGGATGGCGACCCTGATCAACTCGATACCGTGGATCGCGCTCGGGCCTGTCCTGGTGATGATCGTATCGCAGGAGACCGTGCCGTTCACGTTCGCGCTCCTGGCAGTCTTCTTCGCCAGCTTCATCGCCATCACCTCGGGTTTCTACCTCGCCCGCCAGTCTCACCATGACCTCCTCTCCAGCCTGGGATCGTCTCGTTGGACCAGATTCCGGCGGTTGCAGCTACCGGTCGCAGTGCCATCGTTGATTTATGCCGCCAAGCTCGGGGCCCCGGCAGCGATGTTCGGCGTGGTCTTCGGGGAGTGGTTCGGCTCATCACGTCCAGGACTCGGCGCCCTGATAGTCACCTCGATGCGGAGTCTCCGCTCGGACCGCCTCTGGGCGGCCGCCGCCCTCACTTCGCTAATCGCCATCGCAGTGTTCGCAGCCTTCGCCGCCCTCGAGCGGGCCGCGCTCAACAGGTTCCGCTGATGCCACCTACCCATGGGAGGCCGGCCGCCGTCAAGGATCCATCGAACCAAAGGGACCTCGAGGGTGATTCAGGTGACTCCCGGCGGCGGACCGTTCGGTCTCTGGCGCGCCGCTTCCTGGTCGCCATCTGGCCCTACGTTCTCGTCATCGCTGCCTGGCAGGCCTGGGTGACCCTGGGCGGCGTGCACCGGCTCGTGATCCCGGAACCAGGCGCGGTGGCTTTCGATATCTGGTCGGCCCCGGGCGAGTACTGGTCCTACGGTTGGCGGACCGTCCTGGAGGCCGCCGCCGGTCTGGCGATCGGGACCGCCATCGGCGTGGCTGCCGCGATCGCAGTCTGGTTTTCCCGGGTGCTACGCGGTCTGCTGACGACCTCCATGATCCTGCTCTACTCCGCTCCCATCGTGGCCACGATTCCGATCATGGCGAAGGTGCTGGGCTACTCCCCCACCACGGTTCTGGCCATCGCAGCCATCGTGTCGATGTTCCCCACGTTCGTCCTCGTCAACTCCGGCCTGCTGGACTTGCCGGCAGGTTCGGTGGATGTCTTCCGGAGCCTCGGCGCTCCGCGGACGGTGCAACTGCTGAGGCTCGCATTGCCTGCCGCCATGCCGAACTTCCTGGTCGCATTCCGGCTCAACGCGGCAGTCGCGTTCATTGCGGCGGTCATCGGCGAGTACCTGACCGGCGTCCGGGGCCTGGGCTGGCTGTTCGCCCTCTCGTTCAGCCGGTTCGATGTCGACCGGGCCTGGGGTGCGGCGATGGTCATAATCGCTCTGTCCATTCTCTCCTACGCACTCGCCAGCCGGGTCGAGGAACGGGGTATCGAACGCTGGACATGAGCGAGCGCGGGTATGGCGTCGCTCGGAACCCGGGACCGTTCGGAGACGGCGGATACGCCGGAAGCGGTCAGCGGGCACCCGATCATGTCGTGTGGCAGGCCCTCTTGGTTGGCGGCGAACCTGCATCGGTATGCTTATCCGGGCCGCGGATCGGTTCGCCCCGATCCGCGCACGGAATCAGCTAGCGAAATGTCGAAGTACGACGACCAGGAGGAGGACGCATGATCACCCAGAGGAAGCGGGTCAAATGGATATCGGTAGTGGCGCTCCTCGCGCTCTTGGGGGTCGCCTGCGGAGGTGACGAGACTGCCGAGACGCAGGCGACGCAGGCCACGGTCGCGCCGACCACTACGGCCGCGCCGACCACGACCGAGGCCGAGATGACCGAGACCACTGCGGCAGCTACGACCACCACGGCCGCCCCGACTACCACCGCGGCACCCGCTCCTGCCGAGCCGACCGACATAAGGCTGCGGCTGAGCTGGATCGCCGATCCCGGCTTCATGGGGCTCTACGAGGCCGTCGAACAGGGCTTCTTCGATGACGAGAACATCAACGTCACCATCGAGCACGGTGGCCCGAACGTGCCCAACTCGACCCAGGTGGTTGCGGGTGGAGCTGCCGATATCGGCGTCACCGATCCGTTCTCGCTCGCTCTGGCCATGTCCGAGGGAGCGGACTTCGTGGTGTTCGGCGTCAGGATGCAGTCCGACCCGACAGGCATCGGCTCGCTCTGCGACAACCCGATCAACTCGCCGGCCGATATCGCCGGAAAGAAGATCGCAGGCGGCACCACCGACGGGTTCCTGATCGACGCGTTGCTGACCGCCAACGGGCTGGAGCCCGGCACCTACGAGCTGATTCCCGCCGGCTGGGACATGTCGCCGGTGGTCGATGGAACGGTCGACGGCATGCTGATCTGGGTCAACAGCCATCCCCTCCCGCTGAACGCGCAGGGGATCTGCAACGTCAGCTGGACGTTCAGCGAGATGGGTCTGCCCGCCTACCAGGACCTATTCTTCACTACGACAGAGTTCATGGACAACAATCGCGAAGCGATCGTGGGCTTCCTCCGGGCCAACATCAGGGGCTGGGAGTACGCCTTCAACGATCCCGCCCACGCGATCGATCTGGTGATGAACACGTGGGGCGGGGTCGATCTCGGCCTGGTCCTCGAGGACCAGTTCCCCATCCATGAAGCACAGATACCCCTGATGACCAGCCCCCTCACCGATGAGAAGGGCCTGTTCTGGTTCGATCTCGACCAGATCCAGAACATCCAGAACGGTTACGTGCTGACGGCTACCGGGCTTGAATCGGTTCCGGACGCCGCCGACGTCTACGACATCTCGATCCTCGAGTCTGCCTACGAAGGCTGCGGATCCTCATTGCTGGACTGCTAGAAGCGAGTTCTCGACCGATAGAGCGCTGCCTCTCCGAAAGGAGGGGCAGCGCCTCTTTTTCCTATACTCCGGCGCCGGCCGGACCGTGTCTAGGAGGAGCTCCTACAAGCCGAGCTTGTACAGCCGGTTGGCGGTGCCCCCCATGATGGCCTCCATCTCGTCGTCTGAGATTTCAGCCGTACCCCGCCTCTCGGCGACCTCGTTCACGGCGCGGAAGAGCTCGGGGACCGTCGCCACGTTCTTGCCGATCCTGATCTTGTCGTTCCCGTCCGACCCGTACAGGGCCCGATCGATAGCCCCGAAGTCCTTGATCTTCAGCAGCGCGTCGTAAAGCTGCTCCGCGCTCCCCCCTCCGAACCACGCGAGGTCCATGTAGAAGTTCGGATGGCGGGCAGCTACGGCGATTCCCTCATCGATCCATGGGAAGGCCAGGTAGAAGACCACTTTCAGATTGCGGAGCTCCCTACCCACGTCGTCCAGCAGGATCGGATTCGAATACTTCATGGGAGCGTTGATGATCGGCGTCCACCCCGTGAAGAGATCCACGGGAACGTCGAGCTCGATGCACTTCTCGTAGAAGGGATATACCCGGCGGTCGTTGATGGCGTGGTCGTGGTAGGCGGTCTTGAGGGCCAGGGCCACGAACCCGTGCTCCTTGATGAAGTACTCAGTCTCGGCCAGGGCATCCTGCGGATCGCGCAGCGGATCGACCGCTACTTGACCGCGGAGCCGGTCCGGGTGTTTCGCCACCTCTTCGGCGATCCACTCGTTGGGGATGTATACCCCGTGGTCGCCGGGATGGTCCGGATGTGAGGTGGTACGCCGGATGTCGCCGCCCTGCACGATCGCGATGTCGATTCCGGCGTCGTCGATCATGTCCACGATGTCCTGGCCATACCGGGAAACACCCGTGCCACCGTATGGCAGGTACATCTCATCCATCCACCACTTGGGAACCTGGCTCGGCGTCAAACCGATGTAGTGATGGCAGTCGACGGTAACCATGTGGGTGCTCCTGTCGTTCGGGTTTCCGAGCTCGCTTTGACGGGGTGGATCGCTCCGGGACGGTAGTGGCAGCGGATCGCTGGTCAAAGGCTACGCCTGCCGACGACCGATCCGCACGCTCGGGACTCGATCCGGCATCCCTCTGGCGGGGTGGCGTAGAATCCGGGCATGCGTACCGGTCTGGCCGTCGAGGATCTGGGTGACCTGTTCGATCGCCCTCTCCTGGCGACGCTCGCGACCTACGGCCAGGACGGTCTGGTCCGGCTGTCGCCCGTGTGGTTCGAGTGGCGCGAGGGCGGATTCAATATCGCCATCGGCCTCAACGATGTGAAGGCAAGGCACCTCAGGCGGGACCCGAGGGCGTCGGTGGTGGTGGCAGAGGCTGAATCTCCGCTCCGCGGTCTCGAGGTCCGCGGTTTCGCTCAACTGATGCCGCAGGATCCCGATGTCGACCGACGGATCGTCGAGCGCTATGTCCCAGCGCCCGAAGTCGACGACTACATTGCCGCACTTCCGCCCGGAACGCTGGTCCGGCTCGAACCCGGCGAACTGCGGGCGTGGGACTTCGCCGACGACCCTTACTGAATCGCTACGTCTGTCCCCCGTGCTTGTCACCACCGTCGACACGGACCTCGGAGCCGATCATGAAGCTTGCGAGATCGGATGCACAGAACAAGGCGACCCAGGGCGACATCGTCAGGCACGCCGGCGCGGCCCAGCGGCAACTCCCGGCTCATTTGCTCGGCAAGGTCCCCGAGGTCTCAGCCGCCCTCCTCAGCCGACTCCTCCATTCCCGGAGTGAGAATGACCGTAGGGGCCAGAGCCAGAACCCGGATCCCGTGCGCTCCCAGTTCAGCCGCCATCCGCCTGGTGAGCGCCACCACCCCCAGCTTGGAGGCCACGTAGTGCGGAGCGCCTTCCCGAACGTACGCAGGCGCCGTGGAGATGTTGATGATGACGCCACCCTCCCGGCGGGCGATCATTCGCGTGGCTGCTTCCCGGGCGCCGAGGTAGGTGCCCGCAGATTGACATTCGGTACGCCGTCCCACTGGTCGTCGTCGATGTCGAGCAGGGCATCATCCGGGTAGATACCGGCATTGTTGACCCATATGTCAATCCCACCCGCGTGGGCAACCGCCAGATCCGCCAGGGCGGCGATCGAACGCCGGTCGGTCACGTCCACACCGGCCACATCCACTTCCTTCGTCTTTGTGGGCATCCGGCGCCCGAGCGAGAGAACGGCGGCTACGCGCTGATCCGGAAGAGTTCCGCAGCCGTACCGCCCATGATCCCGGCCATCTCCTCATCGGTGATCTCGGTGCCCTGTTCGCGTGCCGTCCGGCGGGCCTCACGGTAGAGGTCCCTGGCGTCGGTGTTGTCCGATCCGTACACCACCCGGTCTATCGCGCCGAGTTCCTTGAGCTTCGAAAGGGCGCCCGCCAGGACTTCAGGTCCCCAGGCGGTCCATCCGGCCATCTCGGCGTAGAAGTTGGGGTGTTTCGCGACGACCGCGACCCCTTCATCCACCCACGGGTATCCGAGGTGCGCGACTATGACCTTCAGATCCCGGTAGCGACGTCCGATGTCATCCAGCTGGATCGGGTCCTGGAACTCCATCGCCGAGTTGATGGTGGCTGTCCATCCGGTGTGGATCATCACCGGTATGTCCAACTCGAGACACTTCTCGTAGAGCGGGTCCAGCCGCCGGTCATTCGGGGCGTAGTGGTGATAGGTCGGGACGAGCTTGAGCAGCCGGAAATCCAGTTCCTTGACGCATCTCTCCAACTCGAGCACCGCCGCCGGGATGTCCCGGAGCGGATCCATCGCCGCCACGCCATAGAGTCGCCCCCCGGACTGGGCGACCTGGTGAGCGACGTAGTCGTTGGGGACGAAGACGCGGTGGTCGGCAGGATGATCGGGGTGGTAGGTCGTGCGGCGGATGTCTCCACCCTGGATCATGCCGATATCGAATCCGGTGGCATCGAGGTGTTCGACGATATCTGAACCGTTCACGGAACCGACGTCCCATCCCCATGGCGCGTACATCTCCCGTACCCACCACTCGGGAGCGTGCTCGGGCACCTCGGTCACGTGCAGGTGACAATCGATCGTTAACATCGGTCAGCCTCCCAATCCGTAAAGGCGCGCTGCGTTACCGCCGAGGATCGCCGCCATCTCCTCGTCCGTGAACGGCTCCGCCCCCCTCTCCCGGGCAACCCGGTTAACACTGCGGTACACGTCCGGCACCGTGGCCTCCTCCCGGCCGACCCGCACCTTGTCGCTGTTGTTGGATCCGTAGAGCACCCGGTCGAGCGCCGACAGCGACCGGAACCGGTCCAGGGTCTCGAACAGAGGCTCGGGCCCGAGTTCGGCGAAGTGATACATGTCGCCGTGGAAGTTGGGGTGTTTCGCCACCAGCAGGATGCACTGGTCGATCCAAGGATCGGCCATCGAGATGATCACTTTGAGGTCGCGGAATCGACGGCCGACCTCGTCGAGTTGCACCGGATCGGCGTTTTCGAGCTTGGCCGTGATGATCGGGGTCCATCCGGTGAAGAAGTGGGCGGGGATGCCCAACTCGATGCATTTCTCGTAGATCGGATCCAGGCGCCGGTCGTTGGGCGAGAAGTGAAGGTAGGAACCGAGCAGCTTGAGGGCGCGGAAGTCCAGCTCGTTGACGCACCGGTCCAGTTCCTCCAGGGCGGCGCCCATGTCCCGGATCGGGTCGATGACGGCCACTCCCTTCAACCGGTCCGGGAAGAGGGCAACCTGGTGGGCCGTGTAGTCGTTGGGAACGAAGACATCGTGCTCGGCGGAATGATCAGGATGGTAGGTCGTGCGCCGCATGTCTCCACCCTGGACCAGACCTACATCGACTCCGGAACGATCCAGGAGGTCGACGATCCACTGCCCGTCGTAGTTGGTGAGAGCCCCACCCCCGTACGGCCGGTACATCTCGGTCAACCACCACTCGGGTATGTGGTCCGGGACCACCCCGAGGTGCAGATGACAGTCGACGCTGACCAACGAGGCCTCCCATCGTGGATAGTTCGATACGGCGGACGGGCGGTCATTGTACAGACAGGCCCCGGCGAGACGGCCCGGCGCACCCGGGATGTAGGCTGGCTGCGGCTGGATCTCACGGGACGTTCTCGGGCATCCTCCGTTGCCGGCGCCACACAGGAGGACTTGGAATGATGAGGTTGGCGGGTTCGAGGGTTGTCATAACGGGTGCCGCGACCGGGATCGGTCGCACCGTGGCCGAGAGGTTCGTCGAGGCCGGCGCCGGAGTGCATATATGCGACATCGATGCCGACGCATTGGCGGCAGCCCGGGAGGAGGTGCCCGGTATCTCCGCCACCTTGGCCGATGTCGGATCGGAACGAGACATCGGCCGGTTGTTCGACGACGCTATCGAGCGACTCGGAGGGCTGGATGTCCTTGTGAACAACGCCGGACCGAGCGGCCCCACAGTCCCGGTCGACGAACTCACCTACGAGGATTGGCGCGCCTGCATCAGCGGGAACCTGGATGGTGCTTTCCTCAGCACGCGGGCCGCGGCGCCGCACCTCAAGAAGGCCGGCGCGGGGGCCATCGTCAACATGTCATCCGTCTCGGGACTCTTCGGTTCTCCGCTACGGAGCCCGTACGCGGCGGCCAAATGGGCGGTGCTCGGCCTGACGAAGACCTGGGCCGCCGAACTCGGGCCCTACGGCATCCGAGTGAACGCGGTCTGTCCGGGAGGCGTGGCCGGTCCCCGGCTCGACCGGGTCATGCAGGAACTGGCCGACGAACGAGGCGTTCCCTTCCAGGACGTGTCCGACGAGTGGAAGACGCAGGCCTCCCTGCGGACCTTCATCGAGCCTGACGAGATTGCGAATCTGGTCCTGTATCTGTGCTCCCCTCTGAGCGCCGGCATCACGGGAGCGGTCATCCCCATCGACGGTCACCTCGAGACCCTGGTCGGATAGCCGGAGGATATCTTCGGTCCGGGCGTCCGGTTGTAGGTACTGCGCCCCCAACTATGGTGGCGCGCCAGATGACTAGGAGGGTGATGCGAGCTAGCCCGGATGAAGTACAGCGAGTCGCCGTGGTGGGAGCGGGGACGATGGGGCATTCGATCGCCCAGGTCTTCGCCCAGGCCGGGATCGACGTGGACCTGGTGGACCTCGACGAGACAGCCCTGGCGCGCGCCCCCGGATTGGTGGAGGCAAACCTGCGGGTACTGGTCGACGGAGGCCGTCTGGACCCCGTCGAGATCCCTGCGATCCTGGGGCGCCTCCATCCGACCAGGTCGCTGGCCGAAGCGGCGGCAGGAGCCGAGTTCGCGATGGAGGTGGTCAGCGAGACCATCGCCGCCAAGCAGGCTGTCGTCAACGCGTTCGAAGATGCGGCGGCGCCGGATGTGGTGCTGGCGAGCAACACCTCGGCTCTGGACCTGTTCGCTCAGGTGACGGCTGCCGGACCCGAGCGGTTCGTCTGTGCCCACTGGTTCATGCCACCGTACATCGTCCCTCTGGTGGAGGTCGCCGGCGGACCCGACTCGTCTGAGGAGTCGCTGCAGTGGACCGCCGACCTGCTCCGACGGATCGGGAAGCAGCCGCTCGTGATGAAGCGGTTCGCGATCGGCTTCATCGCCAACAAGATCATGATGGCGATGGGAGCTGCGGCGGAGGAACTGATGGACGACGGCGCCGCGACCTTGGAGGACATCGACTTCGTGATGAAGACCAGCGTCGGCGTGCGGCTGGGGCTGGTGGGCATCTTCCAGAGTCTGGACTTCAACGGACTCGACCTGATCGCCGAAGGCACGGCGGAGATGGGCCTCGAAGTGCCGCCCTACCTCAAGGAGGTCGTCGACCAGGGCTTCTACGGACCCAAGACCGGCCGGGGCTTCTATGACTACGGCGGCCGCTCCGAGCGCGAGGTCGTGCGCAAGCGGGACCTGGCCTACCTGGCCGTACTGGACGCTCTGGAGGAGGCAGACGCCTTCTCACCGCTGTAGGACAGTGCCGAACCCTGAGTTCGGCCTTGTTGCCGAAACTCCGCCGGTGTCCGTTGCCGGTGTGAGGAATTCCCGTGTCGCCAGCTCCCAGCGGACTCGCACCCCGACCAAAGGGGTTGTTCTTGTCACATCCTCGCTATATGGTGTTCGATAACCGTAAGCACCAGCGGCCCATCTTCGACGTCGACAGGGCCAGGCGAGGGAACATATTGTCGAGCGGCCCCCACCCGGGGCAGGAGCGGACGCGCTCGACACCAAGGTGGTGGCGGTGGGGGAGGGCCCAGCGGGTGGGGCCAGGGTCGTCGCGGTTTCCGCGTTCTTCTTGCGACTCGGGAACCAACTCCCGCCTACAGGCGACCGGCGCCGTGCTCGGGGTACAACTCTTGATAGAGCTTCCCCCGTTGGTACGGGTAGGTGTCCAGGACAGTCTCGTCGATCTCTATCCCCAGCCCGGGCCCGGTCGGGACCGCCATGCGGCCGTTCTCCACGCGATCCATGCCGAAGATGGGGTCCACCAGCAATTCGTCTCGCAGCGGCTGGTACGGATCGGGGTCGTACTCGAGCACCTCGGGCTCGATGGCGGCCGCGAGATGGAGACCCGCAGCCACACCTACCGCGGTCAGACCTCCGATGTGGGGGACCACGGCGAGATCGTGTGCCTTCGCCAGGGCCGCCACCTCCATACAGGCGAGTATGCCTCCGCAGACCGTCGGGTCCGGCTGGAGAACGTCCGCGGCGCGATGATGCACCACGTTCTTGAATCCGGCCAGGGAGAAGACGCGCTCACCGACCGCGATACGGACCGGTGACTCAGCCCGGAGCTCGGCGAGTGCCCCAATCATGTACTGGGGAATGGGTTCCTCGTAGAAGCTCACGTTGTAGGGCTCCATCTTGCGGGACAGGCGGATCGCCTCGCGGAGGGTGTACGTCCAGTAGCCGTCGGCCATCAGATGGCAGTCGTCGCCGATGACCCGCCTGGTCCTGGCGATGAGATCGAGATCCCGTTCGGGATCGTTGCCCAGCCGGACCTTGATGCCCTTGATACCGGCTTCGAGGACATCGTCGAAATAGGTCTCGTGCCAGCCGAGATCCGTCTCGAACGAGGTCGTCCCCGTGGCGTACAGAGGCAAACTGTCCACGCCGGCGCCGAGTATCGCCGCAATCGAGACACCGTGGCACTTCCCGAAGATGTCCCACAGCGCGATCTCGATGGCGCCGATGACCTGCGCGGAGACACCGTCCCATCCGAGATACCCGTCGAGCCACAGGCGCATCTCGGCAAGGCGGGCTCTGATCGCCAACGGGTTCTTTCCGATCAACACGTCGGCGAGCACGTCATCGACGATGGTCTCCACCACCGTGGGATACGAATGGCCGTAGGACGAGCTTGCTTCGCCCCATCCGGCGTGGCCGGCATCCGTCTCGATCTTGATGAGCGAGAAGCTGCGATGCATCTCCGGATCGACCTTCATATAGCCGACGGAGATGGCCTTGATCCGGGTTATCTTCATAAGGTCGCGGCCGACAGGCCCGCCAATGCGGTCATTGCCGGGTCTCGGCTTCGAACTTGCCAACGAGCGTGGGGGGCGGAACCTCGTCCGGCGCGGTCTCGAGGTACCCGGTGACGCTGATGATGGTGTCTCTGAACCACACGTCGAAGGGGTTGTCGGACACCGTCATCTTGTCGAGGATGTCCTGCGGGTCGACGCCGTCGATGGCGACTATGGCAAGATCCAGCCCGGGAAGGCGCTGCTCCCACACGACCTCGCGAGTGACGCCCATCCGGTTGTGATGGTCGGCCCACTCCGCATACCTGGGGCCCGTGACCTCTTGCATCATCCGGCGCCAGGCCTTCCGCTTGCCGGGAAGGATCGGCGCCACGATCAGGAACTCGGTCGTGCCTGCCAACGGGTTCTCCCCTCCTTTGGCGGGTCCGGAGTGTATCAATCCGATGGCCCACCGGCGCGAGCATCGCAAGTGAGACACACCCTCCTACAATCGGTGTGTGCGGTGGTCACGAACGTGCCCATGGGATCGAAGAGCACCGGTGTGAAGGTATTCGACTTCGATCCGGGCAGGATCCATCTGTTGAGCTTCGGTCAGGGAGACGACCTGCTGGACTCGTTGACGGCATTCGCCCGATGCCGGGGGATCCTGGCCGCGACCATCACCTTTCTCGGCTCGGTGAGCCGCGCCGACCTCTCGTGGTACGACCCGGACGCCGGCGACTACCGCACCATCGTTCGGGAAGAGCAGTTGGAGGTTGCCGGTGGAACCGGCAACATCTCTCTTTATGAAGGGCAACCGCTGGTGCATATCCACGCCGCGTTCGCCGATCCGACCGGTATGACCATCGGGGGCCACATAAACCCGGGAACCACGGTGTTCGCGATGGAAGCCACGGTACAGGAGTTGGTGGGCGATCCACCGGAGTTCTGGGGAACTCTATGAACCGACACCCGTGTCGAGTGGGACTCGATAACTGGAGCGTACCGGCGGGGTATCAACCACGACCGATCAAGGACTAGTCTCCGTTTCCGGGGACACCGAGGAGGAGCCATTGTGTGACCGCATCTTGGAAAACGGTGACGTGGGCGGAGAGGTCGCAGCTGCTTCCCCGGTCATCTCGCTGCGAGATGTGAGCAAGGAGTTCAAGCTGCGGAGGGGTGAGACCCTGGTGGCTGTCTCCGGTGTCAGCTTCGACGTAGCGTCCGGGGAATTCCTGGCGTTGATCGGTCCTTCCGGCTGCGGTAAGTCGACCTTGCTACGGCTGGTCGGATCGCTGGAGGTACCTTCCCGCGGCACGGTGGTCGTGAACGGGCGGCAACCTGCCGAGTTGGCGGCCGCACATCGCCTGGGAGTTGCGTTTCAAGATCATGCATTGCTGCCTTGGCTGAACTCGTGGGACAACATCGCGCTGCCGTTCCACGTTGCCGGGATGAAACCGGACAAACAACGGATCGCCGAGCTCATCTCGCTCGTCGGCATGGCAGGATTCGAGAAGGCCAGGCCGAAACAGCTCTCGGGCGGAATGCGCCAGCGGATCGCCATCGCCCGTGCTCTCGCCCTGAACCCGGAAGTTCTGCTTCTCGATGAGCCGTTCGGAGCTCTCGACGCGGTGACGCGCCGGCAGATGAACCTGGAACTGCAGCGAATCTGGTCCGCTCAGCAACACACCACGATTCTCGTGACCCACTCGGTGGATGAAGCCCTGTTCCTCGCTGACCGTGTCATCGTCCTCACCGAGCGCCCTGGCCAGGTGAAGTTCGTCAAGCAAGTGGAATTCGAGAGACCTAGAACGAGGGAACTCGCAACCACGGCCGAGTTCCACGCTATCGCCGACGAACTCACGCTGGCATTGGACTCGACTGGAACCTGACGGCCCAGCCTCCTCAGGCCGCGACGACCCCGGACCAGACCCATTCGAGCCCCCGGCGGGCACGGACGTAACGGCTCGTAGGCCGGTGGCGACCGCAACTACGGAACCGTTCCGCGTGACCATCCGATCTGATTCACCCAGAAAGGGAGCGGTGCCCCGGCGATCGGGGCACCGCTTCCTAGAGTCGGAGAACGTGTGTGATCAGCAATCCAGGAGCGATGCTCCGCAGCCCGCGAACGCATCATCGAGCAAGCTGGTGTCGATCATCGCTTCGGGACTGGGGAGGTTCTCGATACCCGTCAGGCCCAGGACATCCCACATGGTGGACGCCATGAGATCGAAGTCCATCTGGAACAGACCCTTCTCATCGGTGAGGC
>JAPPGV010000003.1 GCA_028821235.1 bacterium | reverse complement strand
GTGGTGGTGGTCTGGGGGGCTTGTGTGGTTGTGGTGGTTTCGGGGGCTTGTGTTGTCTCGGTGGTCGTGGGCTGGGTGGTCGTGGACGGCTCGGGTGCTTGGGTCGTTGCGGTCTGGCCGGATTGGGTGGTGGGAGTGGTCTCGGCAGCCTGTGTTGTCTCCGGACTCGCGGGCTGGGTGGTGGTGGTTTCGGGAGTGGGAGCCTGAGTTGTCTCGGTGGTTGTGGGCTGGGTGGTCGAAGCGGTCTCGGCCGGCTCGGTGGTCTCCGCCCCGGCTGGGACGGTTCCGGCCGCTTCGGGGGTGTCAGTGGCCAGGAGTTCGGGTTCGATCGGCTCGAACTCCGGCACGGTGGTGTCGATGGGCTCGAACTCCGGCACGGTGGTGTCGATGGGCTCGAACTCGGGTACGGAGGTGCCGTCCACTGCCGGGCTGGCGGCAGGTGCCGGCGAGGGTAGGGCGGTAGGAAGCGTCACCTGCTCCCGCGCCACCGCCGCCGACTGCGTACGGCTCCCGAGGTATCGACCGAGGAAGACCTCGAACACCGACACGACCACCGTCGCGGCCGACGCGACCAGGAAGGCGCGCCGCGATCCGGCGACGGCGGCCGCGCCGGACCCGGGCCGGGTTGCATCTGCGAAAAGGGAACGGAGCCCCAGCAGCACGCCCACGCCCAGGCCCGCCGCAGCCACTGCGGCCACCAGGGTGAGAACCGTCCCGGCCAGCGGATCGGTCAGCCCGACCACGAACCCGACCGCGCCGAACAGCACGAAGCCGGCCGCCGCCATGCCGGGGCGGTCCCTGGACAGGAGGCCGAGAAGAGCGCCGATCCCGAGCGAGACCAGGACGATCCCGATTACCAGCACCAGCTTGTCGTTGGTGCCGAACATCGCGATGGCCCAATCCACGACAGGCACGGGTGTGACATCGATGACCCGCTGCCCGATCGTCCGGACCAGTGACGGGGCGGACGGGAAGGCGCCTGCCACCAGCTCGGAGACGGCGAGAGCGGCGCCCGCCGCCACCGCACCCAGGAGGGCGAACCCGAGCCATAGCCGGGACGAGGGGGCCGGACCGGATTCGGAAGTAGAGGGGTCGAGTCCCATAGTCCTTAGATTAGGGCGGCTCGGCGCCAAAGCCGGCGCTCGGTGGTGTGACCAACTGACCGGTTAGGCGGCGGAACTCGACGCTCCTATCCGGCGGGAGCGCGGCCGGTGGTGGCGATCTCGGGGGGTATCCACTCACCCCACCCCGTGGCCCGTTCCCACGCATGGGCCAGTTCGAGAACGGAGCGGTCGGCGTGATGACGGCCCACCAGCTGCAGGCCGACCGGTAGTCCGTCGGGTGTGAAGCCGCCCGGGACGGAGATGGCGGGGTGGGTCGTCACCGTGATGTCGCTGCACGACCGCATCCAGTCGATGTAGGTCTCCATCCGGGTTCCGTCGATCTCGGTGGGGTATTCCACATCGACGGGGAAAGGGGGCACCTGGGTGACGGGCGCGGCCAGGAAGTCGAATCCTCCCTCCTCAGGCCTCATGAAGTCATGGACTCGGGCCACCAACTCGCGATGCCGGCGGCAGATCTCTGCGTATCCGGCGATCGTCATCTCGAGGCCGACCTCGATGTTCCAGATCACGGTCGCCTTCATCAGGTGGCGGTGCTCGGCGAGTAGCGGGGCGAAGCCGACCGCGAACAGCCATGCCCTCCGGGCCTGGAATATCTCGGCGGCGTCCGACAGGTCCGGCCAGGCCTCCACGACCTCGCAACCCAGGTCGGTCAGCCGGTCGGGGGTGTTCTCGAGCGCTGTCCTTATAGCCGGATCGACCGCAAGCCCGCCCGCGTCGGGGGACCAGGCCACCCTGGTGCCGGTCAGGTCCCGTTCGAGCGAGCCGGCGAACGCATCCGGTGACTGGTCGATCGAGACCGGCGAACGGGGGTCCGGGCCGGCCATCGCCCGGAGGTAGAGGGCGACATCCGCCACGGTCCGGGCCATCGGGCCCCTCACCGGGAGGGGAGACCACGGATCGTGGGCGGTGATGGCCGGTACGCGGCCGGGCGAGGGGCGGAACCCGACGATGTTGCAGAAGGCGGCGGGGTTGCGGAGCGACCCGCCCAGATCGGACCCGTCGCACAGGGGCAGCATCCGGGCCGCCAGCGCGGCGGCCGCGCCCCCGCTGCTTCCGCCCGGCGTGCGGGCGAGAGCGTAGGGATTGCGGGTGGGGCCGAAGACCGGGTTGAAGGTGTGGGATCCGGCCCCGAACTCGGGCGTGTTGGTCTTGCCCACCATCACCGCTCCGGCCCGGCGCTGGCGCTCGACGACGAGCGAGTCGGACGGGGGGAGAAACTCGGAGAAGATGGCCGAGCCGAAGGTGGTGCGGATGCCGGCCGTGGCCAGCAGGTCCTTGTGAGCCACGGGCAGGCCGTGCAGCAGTCCCAGCGACTCGCCCCGGGCGTGTGCCTCGTCGGCGGCGGTGGCGCGCTCCATAGCCAACTCGGGCGTCAGGGTCACCACAGCGTTGACGATCGGGTTGACCGCCTCGATCCGGGAGAGGTGGGCGTCGAGCAACTCGCGGGCGCTGAGCTGCCCACGGCCCAGCAGAGCGGACATTTCGGTTGCCGGGAGCGAGCAGACATCCATGGCGCCATTTGACCACATCGCGGCCGGCCCTGGTTCCTTCTCGGTCCTGCCCGGTTACCCTGCCGCGCTGGAATCCGCTCCCGATCAGTAGTTCCGAGGCATTTCGTGAGAATCTTTCCGGCTATAGATGTATTGCGTGGGGGAGTGGTGCGCCTGTTCCAAGGCGACTACGGCCGGGTCACCAGGTACGGGGAGTCGATCGGTGGCCAGCTGGAGGCCTGGAAGGAGGCGGGCGCCGCCTGGGTGCACGTGATCGACCTCGACGGGGCGAGGAGAGGTAAGCCCGATCAATCCCTGTGGCGCCGGGTGGCCGCCCGTGGGGTGGCTGTCCAGCTCGGAGGGGGCATCCGAAGCGCCGCTGACGCGGTCGCGGCGCTCGGCTGCGGCATAGACCGGGTGATCATGGGCACCAGCGCGGTGTGGTCGCCTGGTGTTCTGGCATCGACCGTCGAGCGAACCTCGCCCGAGCGGGTGGTGGCCGCGGTGGACGTCAGGGACGGGCGGGCCGGAGGCCAGGGCTGGCTGGACGAGGGCCGGGACTTCGAGCAGGTTGTCGAGAGCGCCTTGGAGGCGGGGGTGTCGAGGTTCCTGGTGACCGCCATCGCCCGCGACGGCGCCATGAGCGGCCCCGACCTGGAACTGCTCGAAGCGGTCCGCCGCCGGGCGCCCGATGCCGAACTGATGGCCGCAGGCGGCATCGCGACGATGGGCGACCTGCGCGATCTGGCCGCCGGAGGCATCGACGGGGCGGTGATCGGTCGGGCCCTCTACGAAGGCGGCATCGACCTGGCCGAGGCGCTGGGGGAATTCCCGGGTTAGCCGGCCTGTCGGCAGTGATGATTCTTCGCGTTTTCCGGGAAGGGGTTGAACGCGTCACAGCCCCGCCTTACGTTGCCTATCGCCAAGCACCAACACCGGCCGATGGCATGAGACGATCGGTTCGGCCGGCCCGATGGGAACATACAAGCTCGATGGAGCGGAGGCCGACCTCCGGCGCCAGGCCGGCTTGTCCGGCCACGCTCCGAAAGGCACGGCGGTGGTGGCGGGGGATGGGCCCGGTGCGGGGCGCCGCGTGGCGCGTTTTTCGCGTTCTCCGGAAAGGGCGTTGAATGCGTCACAAGACGCCCTTATGTTGATTATCACCGAACACTGACACCGGTACGGGAGGCCGATCACCGCCGTGTTGGTAGAATGTTGTCAGCCAACCTGAGGATGGGAAGCTCCACGCATGACTAGCCAGGGAGTCACCGAGTCGCTAGTCGACGCGAAGGACGAAGCCCGTCAGGCAGAGGTACGGACCGATCTGGCCAAAGAGATGAATCGGTTCACATGGCGGGTCATCGGTTT
>JAPPGV010000002.1 GCA_028821235.1 bacterium | reverse complement strand
ATCTCGGCAGCGTTCTTCAACTACCTGCTGCCCCTGATGATCGGCGCCCGCGATGTGGCCTTCCCCCGGATGAACGCGGTGAGCTTCTGGATCTTCCTCTTCGGGGGCCTCTTCATCTACTCGTCCCTCATCTTCGGGACCTCCCCGCCTCCGGTGGGCGGCAGCCTCCCGGGGGGCGCCACCGACGCCAGCGCTCTCGGCTCGATCCCGAACAGCGGGTGGTTCATCTACGCACCCAACAGCGGCGCCACCTATTCGCCCGGAACGGCGGTCGACTACGCGGCCCTGGGACTGCAGATACTGGGCGTCGCCTCGCTCATCTCGGCGGTGAACTTCATCGTCACCATCCTCAACATGCGGGCCACGGGGATGCGGCTCCTCAGGATGCCGGTGTTCGTCTGGATGACCCTGGTAGTGGCTCTGCTGCTGCTCTTCTCGCTCCCCATCATCGCCATCGCCCTGTTCATGCTCACCTTCGACCGGCAGTTCGGCACATTGTTCTTCGTGGCGGAAGCCGGTGGCGATCCCATCCTCTGGCAACACCTGTTCTGGTTATTCGGACACCCCGAGGTGTACATCCTGATCCTTCCCGCCATGGGCATCGTCTCCGAGACCCTGCCGGTCTTCTCCAAGAAACCGCTCTTCGGTTACCCGGCGGTGGTGTTCGCCGGCGCCGCCATCGCCTTCCTGGGCTTCGGGGTCTGGGCCCACCACATGTTCTCCTCCGGTATTCCCACCGTCGCCCAGGCCGCCTTCGGGCTGTCCACCATGACCATCGCCATTCCCACCGGGATAAAGATATTCAACTGGCTGGGAACCGTTTGGGGCGGCAGGGTGCGGTTGACCACGCCCATGCTGTTCTCGCTGGGCTTCGTGGCCCTGTTCGTCATCGGGGGCCTGTCGGGGGTGACCCACGCCGTGGTCCCGTCCGACTGGCAGCAGACCGACACCTACTACATCGTGGCCCACTTCCACTACGTGCTGTTCGGGGGCGCCCTCTTCGGTCTCTTCGCCGGCATCTACTACTGGTTCCCCAAAGTCTGGGGCCGCATGTACAACGAGGCCCTGGGCAAGTGGCACTTCTGGCTGATGTTCATCGGCATGAACCTGACCTTCGGTCCCATGCACTGGCTGGGACTGCAGGGCATGGTGCGGCGGACCTGGGTCTACCCCGAGGAGGCGGGCCTCGGCGCCGGCAACTTCGTGGTGACCGTCGGCGCCTTCGTCATCGCCGTCGGGGTGCTGGTCTTCATGATCAACTGGAGCTACTCGAAACGGCGCGGTCGGATAGCGCCCAACGACCCGTGGGATGCCCGCACGCTGGAGTGGACCATGCCCTCCCCCACTCCCGAATACAACTTCGCGGTGGAGCCGACCGTCACCTCCCTGGACGACTTCTGGCACCTCAAGTACGACGAGGACGAGGAAGGCCGGGCGGTGCGCAAGGAGAAGGCGGATGAACTGGTCGACGAACTGATCCGGTCCAACGGCAACCCCGACCATGAGATCCACCTACCGGCGCCCTCGTACTTCCCCTTCATAGTCGGGCTGGGCATCATGTTCATCGCCTACGGGATCATGTACCACACCCGCCCGTGGGGCATTCCCATGCTGGCGGCAGGGGCCTTCGTCGCCATCGGCGCGCTGTTCGCCTGGGGGTCCGAACCGCTCGAGGAGGTCCACGACGAGGAGCACGGCGACCACGACGGCGACGCGCACGAGGAGAACACCGAACAGGCGATGAGCGAGGGAGACGCCTGATGGCGGACATCGCCCACGGCCACGAGGAGGGTGGGGGCCACCACCAGCTGACCGGCATCGACAGCCGCAAGCTCGGAATGTGGGTGTTTCTCAGCTCCGAGTTCCTGTTCTTCGGCGCCCTGATCAACAACTACCTGCTGTTCAAGGGCCGTGACTTCGGGCCGGGAACGCTGTATCCGGTCGAGCTCTACGACATTCCGTTCACGTCGATCAGCTCGTTCGTCCTGCTGATGAGCTCGCTGACGATGGTCCTGGCTCATTCGGCGCTGGCGCGCGGCGATCAGGACCAGACCAAGACATGGCTGTTCGCCACCGCCTTCCTGGGAACGGTCTTCGTCTCCGGCCAGTTCTTCGAGTTCGCTGAGTTCATCCTCCACGGGTTGAAACTCAACATCAACCCGGCCGCCAGCGCCTTCTACATGCTGACCGGATTCCACGGGCTCCACGTGGTTCTCGGGGTCCTGATGCTGCTGGTGCTGGCCTTCAAGTCGATGCGCACCGGCGGCCTGTCCGAGGCCGAAGGGCTCAACGTCGAGTTGGTAGGCTTGTACTGGCACTTCGTCGACATCATCTGGATCGTCATCTTCGTGCTCGTCTACCTGATCCAATGAGAGAAGCAGGGCATTAGGAATGGCCGGCGGCGCACACCATCCCCAGCCTCGGCAGTACGTGATGATCGCCATCGTGCTCGCGGTGCTCACGGCCGCCGAGGTCGCGCTCTTCTACCTGGAAGCCGGCGTGGACGCGATCGGCCAATCCCTGACCGTTCCGGCGCTACTGATCCTGAGCGCCCTCAAGTTCTACCTGGTGGTTGCCATGTTCATGCACCTCCGGTTCGAGAAGCGCCTGCTGTCCCGCTTCTTCACCTCCGGCGCCATCCTGGCGGGCGCGCTGTACCTGATCACCCTCGCGGCGCTGGGCGCGGTCGTCCTCTTCTAGGGGCTGCCAGTGGCCGGTAGCCAACTACTGGCCCGCATTTACACTGGCCTGATCCCGAACGACTCCCGCCCGATGAATCGCCCCGAGCCAGAACCACGCGGCCTGATGGATCGCTGAGATGATCCCGGCCTGGCACCCCCACTTCGACGTTTGGGCGTTCGTGTTCGTGGTCGGCTTCGGATACGCGTACACCATCCGCCGGATCGGTCCCTATCTGGAGATCGAGGGACCGCTGGTCACCCGGCGCCAGGTCGCCCTCTTCACCGCAGGGCTGGCATCTCTGTGGGTGGTGTCGGACTGGCCGTTCCACGACATTGCCGAACAGCGCCTGTTCCTGTTCCACATGATCGAGCACATGACCCTGGCGCTGGTCTCGGCCCCGTTGATGATCGCCGGGACACCGGCCTGGATGCTCCGCCGGATCCTCACCAACCCGCGCTTCTTCCCCGTCCTCCGCCCGCTCACCCGACCGCTCGCGGCCTTCTTCGTGTTCAACGGCATCCTGGTCGGCATCCACTGGCCGGAGATCGTGAACCTGATGGTCACCTCCGGCATCTACCACTTCGCGATTCACGCCCTGCTCATGGCGGCGGCCATCGTGATGTGGATTCCGGTGCTGAGCCCGGTGCCGGAGCTGAAGCGGCTCAATCCTCCGCTGCGCATGCTGTACCTGTTCGCGCACTCGCTGCTGCCCACCATCCCGGCCTCGTTCCTGACATTCGGAAAGGAACCCCTCTACCGCTTCTACGCCGAGGCGCCCCGCCTGTGGGGCATCGACGCCATCACCGACCAGACCCTGGCCGGGCTGGTGATGAAGCTAGGCGGCGGCGCCATCCTCTGGGGCGTCCTGGTGGTGATCTGGTTCCGGTGGTATGCCTACGAGCAACGCTGGGAGGCATTGGAGCGGGAGCTCCGCAAGGAATCATGAGATACGCTCCGGCGCTGGCGGGTGTGCTCCTGGTCCTCGCAGCTTGCGGTGACTCCGGCGACGGACCTCCCGTCGAGACCGTCCAGGGAGTGGTCCTCGAGGTCAACGGCGACCTGGAAGGAGTCGAGTCGTTCGTGCTGCGGACCGACGACGGCGAGGTCTTGGAACTCGCTCCGTCACCCGACGGGGACTTCCGCTTCCCGCTCGCTCACCTATACGACCACCTGCGGACATCGGAACCCCTGTCGGTCGGATTGGACCGGTCGGCGGATCCGCCCCTGGCGGTCTCCATGAGGGATGCCGACAGCTCGGCCTGGCACGCCGCCGAGTCCCATCCGGACACCACCACCGCGCCCGCGGCTTCGGTGGTCACGGCACCACCCGCTCCCTCCACCACGACCGTTCCGGCGACGACCGAGGCCGATCCGCCCGGAGTGGTGATCGATCTGACGATCACGGACGGCTCGGTGGCGGGGGGAGTACGGCGCGAGGCTGCGCGGGTCGGACAATGGGTGACGCTCCGGGTGAGCGGGAACGCGTCGGACGAGGTGCACATCCATGGCTACGACCTCTACATCGAACTGGTCGAAGGCCAGGGCCGACTGACCTTCGAAGCATCGATTCCCGGCGTCTTCGAGGTGGAGTTGGAACGAACCCACACCCTGGTCCTCCAACTGGAGGTATCTTGAGCCGGGCCCGCCTCGCGGCCTGGCCCGTGGCGGCTGCGCTACTGCTGGCGATGGCGGAGCCCGCCCACGCCCACGGACTGGGCGGCCGCCTCGACCTGCCGATCCCCATCTGGCAGTTCGCCTGGGCGGCCGCGTTCGCGGTCCTGGTGTCGTTCGCGGTGCTCGGACGTTACTGGACCCACCCCCGCCTGGGGCCCGCTTCCCGCGGTTCCTCCCTCCCGCCGGGGCTGGGGTCGGTAGGGCGAAGCCTGTTGCCGATCACGCGCCTGATCGGGGTGGCGGTGCTGGCCTTGACCATCCACGCCGCCTTCCGGGGCGATCCTGACACAGCCTCCAACCTGGCGCCCTACGTCGCCTTCGTGCTCGTATGGGTGGGCGTGGCGGTGGCGTCAGCCCTCGTAGGTGACCTGTGGGCCACCGTCAACCCCGTGGCAACCCTGACCTATCTAGCCGGGCGGATCCGCCGTCCGGTCCGTCCCGGCATCGAACCGGCGCCGGCCCGGGACGGTGAATCGATCTCTCTCCTCGGGATCGTGGCGTTCCTCTGGATGGAGCTGGCTTTCCACCAGGGTGCGGCGCCACGGACGATCGGCGCCTATCTGGTGCTCTACACG
>JAPPGV010000001.1 GCA_028821235.1 bacterium | reverse complement strand
AGGGGGTGGGGAATTTCAGTGATCAACTCCGGGGATTTTCAATGACCATCAACAGCGACACGGTGGCGCAGCTTGAGGTGACGCTCCGTACTCAGGCTGCACCGTCTCTAACTAGCACAGCAAACCAACTGGTCGAAAGCGTCCGGTACCCGGGAGGAGCGACTGCGCAACAGATTGCACTGGTCATGAGAGCGCTAACAGCCTGCCGCTTGGCCGGTCTCGTAGACCATGAGAGCCACGAGCGTCTCGCCGCTGAAGGTTACCTACTCCACCACCTGTATCGCGCCTTCTCAGAGGGTCACGCAGAGGCAGCAGCGAGATGCGCGTTCGCATACCTCCAGTCGATTCCCGACGCGTGCGGCCCGAACCAATATGTCGGCAACTCACAGGCCGGGCACGAGTCGCTTCGCGAGCTTCTGCGGACTCCCGACCGGATTGCCGGCGCGCTCAACGAATTCGTAGCCATTGTCAGCCAAGACACTGGGATACTGGGGCTCGCGCGCATTATGGACTCGGCGCCCCCCGAACCCACGCTGCTCAACGCCGCCTTCCAGGTTCTGGTGGAGAGCGACCCGGCGGCACAGACTCCCGAGTTCCTCACGGAGCACTGGCGCAAAATCCAGGAGAACCTCAAAGATATCGAAAGCGACGAAGTGAGTGATGCGTTCCAGGCGTTCGTGGGTCGCCTGCGCTCACTCGCTGATGTGCCCCCACTAATCGTCGCCGGAAGTTTTGAGCCAGAAGACGCGACCCTATACATGGCTGTGCTCAGAGCGAGTGGTAATGAAGCGCTATCGAACTGGTGTGCTAGCGGCCTGCGGTCCCTTGAGGCGGAGAGTTGGGCTGGGTCCCTCAGCAATAACGGTGTTCTCGTCTCATTGCTCCTCAAGTTGAAGCAGCGCGACCAAACCCTCAAGATGGGGACCGCATATCTGGATGGTCTCAGCTCGCACGCTCAATCGACCGTACACTCGAATGACGACCACGGCATCGGTGACTCGTTGCCGGAGCTCATCTTACTCCTTGGCGGGGGTAACAGGGATCTCTTGACCCGTCGTACGTACGAAGCCCTTGAAGGAGTTGGAGGAGAAGCGACGCAGTTGTTCTTCGCTCTCTATGGACCCCTCCTCACCGAACGAGACTTCCTGCTAACGCAGCCGCGCTTTGTTTATCGCATATGTACTCCGCTCCTTGTCCAGAGGAACACCCCCGGCCTGCGGTGGCTCTCAGAAGTGTTCCGCGCGCAACCCGACCTCCTGAGTCAGCACAGCGACCAGAGTGCTGTCGCGGACTTTCGTAGCCGCGTGCGCGGTGCCCTAGCAGCAGTGGACGAGGATGAAGAGAACTCCGACGCGATACGCGCGATAGCTGACGCTCTTAGCATCGAACCAGAGCCGGAGTTTGAAAACAACTCTGTCGAAGGGACAGCGTCGACGTCCGATGAGTGACTGCCCATTATCCGCGGCCCTGGTTGACAAGGAACGAACGGCCGACCCACCGCTTGGGCAGCCGGAACGTCAGGTAGAGGTTCTCGGCTTGTCCAGCCTGGTGGGCCCGGCAGGACTCGAACCTGCAACCAACGGATTATGAGTCCGCTGCTCTGACCGCTTGAGCTACGGGCCCTGTGGGGGAAGGATAATCCCGGCGGGTGATGACCTGGCGGGGCTAGGGGCGGTAGAAGCGGCCGGGCACGCGGGCTATGGCCACGTCGCAGGGGACGGTCCCCATCATCCTCTCGGCGTTGCTTCCCAAAAGGACCATGTTGGCGTTGCCGGCGCCGCGGCTGGCGGCCACCACCAGGTCGGCGTTGCTGATGCGGGCGAACTCGGCCACTGTCTGCGGCGGGGGCCCGTCCAGGACCACCGGCGTTACCAGGCCGCCCCAGCCGGCCACGAACTTCTGCATGCTCTCCTCCAGCAAGGAGAGCCGTTCCCGCCGCAGCACATCGAGCCGTTCGGGCATGATCCCCGCATCGGAGAGCATGGTCTCGTCGTCGGTGGGTAACGACGCCACCGCCGTCACCGTGTCGGCGCCCGTCGCCAGGAGGAGGGCCAGGTCGACCGCTGAAGTGCTGGCATCGGAAAGGTCTACGGCCGCTATCGCCCGGCGATACGGGGAACGCAGCAATCTCCGCACGCTCAGCACCGAGGCATGCAGCTTGCGGGCCAGCCTGGTGGTGCGGGGGCCGATCCTCGTCTGGTCGACCGACGAGGTGCCGGTGATCACCAACCCGGCCTTGTGGGACAGCTTGGCCAGTTCGATGGCCATGTTCCCCGACCGGACCTCCAGATCCACCCGGCAGCGGGCGCGGGCATTGATCCATGTCAGCAGGTCCTCCGCCTGGCTCTGGCGGTACAGGTGGATCCGCTCCATCATCTCGTCCGGGAGCGGGACGTCGGGTGGTTCCGCTACATGCACCAGCTTGAGCTCGGTCTGGTGAGCCTCTGCAAGAATCCGGCCTCGATCGGCCACGCGGCGGGACATCGGGGACAGATCGACCGCAGCAAGCACCTGCTTCATGTCCGTCTTGACCTAGCCCCGGGAACCAGCACGGGCAGGAACCTTAGCCCAGCCCGGCCGGGCAAGTTCCGCGATGGGCCATGATCGAACGAGTGCGCGAAAAAAGAGCAACCGCCCGGCCGTCGGACCCCTAACCGGAGCTACCCGTACCGCTCGTTTCACCCGGCAAGGGCGCGCCCGGCTGGGAACGTACCCAGATGGTGCGCTGCGGGAACGGGATCTCGATCCCCGCGTCGTCAAGAGCGAGCTTGAGACGCTTCCGCAACTCCCGCGCCGTGCCGAACTGCTCCCCGGGCTCGGTCCTGACCACCAGGCGGAGGGCGATCGAGTTGTCCCCGAAGGCCTGAACCCCCGCCATGGTCGGCTCCTGGATGATCGTGAACGACTCGAGTTGCTCCCGCCACAACCCGTCCGCCACTTCCTTGATGAGAGCCATCGCCGCGGCGATGTCGGTGTCGTAGG